>DATEIF010000607.1:0-2284 GCA_035279205.1 Vineibacter sp. | reverse complement strand
GGTCGTCGGCCAGCGCGCTCGCGCCTCTGGTGAAACAGGGCGGCGCCAACGTCATCTCCTTCTCCAATGACGAGAAGGCCGCGCAGCCGGGCGTCTGGATCATGGGAATCGCCGCCCCGCCCCAGGTCCGTCGCGTTGTTGCCTATGCAGTCTCGCAGGGCATCCGGCGCTTCGCCGCGTTCGCGCCGCGCACCGCCTACGGCGATCAGATGACGGCGACGCTGCAGGACGAGGCGGCCGCGCGCGGCGCCACCGTTGTGGGGGTCGAGCAGTTCGATCCGCGCAGCCTCGATCTCACCGGTGCTGCCAAGCGGCTGGCAACGGACATCGGCACCGGTGACGGCAAGGTCGCCATCCTGATGCCGGTTGCGCCGCCGCAGCTCTCGCCGGCGCTGGCGTCGCTCCAGGCCGCCGAGATCGACACCAGCAAGGTCCAACTGATCGGCACCGGCGTGTGGGATGCGCCGAACATCGGCTCGAATGCCACGCTGCGTGGCGCCTGGTATGCCGCGCCCGATCCCGCCCGGCGCGCCGATTTCGAGCGCAAGTACCTCGCGACCTACGGCCGCCCGCCGGAACGCCTGGCCACACTCGCCTACGACGCAGTGGCGCTGGCCGCCCAGCTGGCGCGTGGCAAATCGGGCGTCGTCTCCGCCGATGCCATCACCAGCCCGAACGGCTGGACGGGCGTCGATGGGCCGATCCGTTTCCTGCCGGACGGCCGTTCGCAACGCGCCCTGGCGGTGATCGAGATCCAGGGTGACCGCAGCGTGGTGATCAGCCCGGCGCCCAGTTCGTTCAGCCAGGTCACGAACTGACCGACATGCCCGTTCTGCCGCGCGCGATCCTGTTCGATCTCGACGATACCCTGATCCGGGCCTACGCCCAGCCGGACGAGGCCTGGACGCGGTTGTTGCAGATGTTCGCCGACCCTCTTGGGGCGCATGACGCGGCATCGATCGAAGGTGTGCGGCGGGCGATCATGGACGAAGCGCGTGCCTTCTGGTCGGAGGCGAAGACCGCCGCCAAATGGCGGCTCGACATTCCGGGCGCACGACGGCTTTCGGTGCGGCGTGGTCTCGCCCGCTTCGGCCGGCCCGACGACGCCCTTGCGGACCGCATCGCCGACGCTTTCACCGAGATGCGCCGCCAGGAATACCGTCTCTATCCCGATGCGCACGCCACGGTCGATGCGTTGCGCGATGCCGGCGTGAAATTGGCCCTCGTCACCAACGGCGCCGGTGCCACGCAGCGCGACAAGATCAAACGTTTCGACCTCGGCCATCGCTTCGATCACATCCAGATCGAGGGTGAGTTCGGCCAGGGCAAACCAGAGCCCGCTGTGTATCGCCATGCCCTGGAAACGCTCGGCGTCGCGGCGAGCGATGCCTGGATGGTGGGCGACAATTACGAATGGGAAGTGGTGGCGCCGCAGAAGCTTGGCCTTTGCGGCATCTGGTACGATCCGTTGGGCATGGGCATTCCAGCTCATGCGACCGCCCGACCGTCGCGCATCATCCGCCGGCTGGCCGAACTGGTGGAATAGCCTTCAGGCCGGCTTGGCCTTGCCGTCCGGGCGGTCACCGGCTCCCGCCGCTCGATAAGCGCGCGACATCCGCACGACGTTGATCTAAAGTACCCACAAGCCCGAGTAAAAACGGGGCGCCTACAGGGAGGCGCGGAATGAGTTCAGGTCTTGTCGGCCGCGAACCGTATCCGGCTGGCGGCATCTCCATGATCGGCCGTCGCGACTTTTTGGTCGCCACGGGACTCGGCTTGATGACTGGCGCCCACGCGGCCGTGGCGGCTTCGCCCGACCAGCTGACGTGGGGCGTACACGTTTCTCTCGCACCGACCTGGTTCGAGCCCGCTGAGGCGTCCGGCATCATCACACCGTTCATGGTGTTCTATGCGCTGCACGATGCGATGGTGAAGCCGATGCCGGACAAGGCGCTCGCGCCGTGCCTTGCCGAATCGGTCAAGGCTTCGGAGGACGGCAAGTCCTACGAGTTCGTGATGCGCGAGGGCGCCAAGTTCCACAACGGCGATCCGGTAACGCCGACCGACGTCAAATTCTCCTTCGAACGTTACCGCGGCATCGCGCACGGCCTGTTGCAGGAGCGGGTCGCCGCGGTCGAAGCGCTGGATGCCCGCCGTGTTCGATTCCAACTGAAGGAGCCTTGGCCGGATTTCCTGACATTCTATGCGACGGCGACTGGATCGGGCTGGATCGTGCCGAAGGCTTATCTCGAGAAGGTGGGTGACGACGGCTTCAAGAAGGCAC
>DATEIF010000606.1:0-3723 GCA_035279205.1 Vineibacter sp. | reverse complement strand
GGTCGTCAGCTATCTTGCGGTGCCTGTCGTCTCGCGCTCGGGCGAGGTCCATGGCGGCCTGTTCTTCGGTCATGAACGGCCCGGTGTCTTCACCCGCGACTCGGAGGACATCGTAGCGGCGATCGCCGCGCATGCCGCCATCGCGCTGGACAATGCGCGCCTGCTGCAATCGGCGCAGACGGCAGCGACCCACCGCCGCCGTGCCGACGAGGCGGCGCAGAGGCTGGCTGCGATCGTCGAGTCTTCCGACGACGCGATCATCAGCAAGACTCTCGACGGCGTGATCACCACCTGGAATCGCGGCGCGCAGCGGCTGTTCGGCTATACGTCGGAGGAAGCCATCGGCAACTCCATCCTGATGCTTATTCCGCCCGAGCGCCGGGACGAAGAAGACGCGATTCTCGGACGCATCCGCCGTGGCGAGCCCACGGATCACTTCGAGACCGTACGCCAGCGCAAGGACGGCACGTTTATCGATGTCTCACTGACGATATCACCGGTGCGGGATGCCGATGGGCGGATCGTCGGCGCGTCGAAAATCGCCCGCGACATCACCGACCGGCGCCGCGCCGAACAGCAGCAGGAACTGCTGGTGCGCGAGATGAGCCACCGCATCAAGAACCTGTTCGCGGTCACCAACAGCGTCGTGGCGCTGAGCGCCCGGTCGGCCCGCACGCCGCAGGAGATGGCCCATGCCGTCCAAGGGCGGCTGAGCGCACTCACGCGGGCGCACGACCTGACACGGCCTGGCGTGGTCGAGGCACAGCGACGATTCGGCCAGCACACCAGCCTGCAGGCCATCATTCGCACGATCCTGTCGCCGTATGTCGAGGCGGCGCGCGCCGTCCAGCACGACCGCGTCGTGATCTCCGGATCGGATGTGCCCGTCGGCACCACAGCCATCACCAGCCTTGCCCTGATCCTGCACGAGTTCGCCACCAACGCCGCGAAGTACGGCGCGCTGTCGACATCGACCGGGTGCGTGGCCATCGACTGCGCCGTGGCCGGCGACGACGTCGTGATGACATGGCAGGAACGCGGCGGCCCGCCGCTGGATGGGCCGCCCGAGAGCGAAGGCTTTGGCGGCCAGCTGGCGCGCCGAATGGTGACGGGTCAGTTCGACGGCGACGCCAGCTGGGACTGGCAGCCCGACGGCGTCGTCATCCGCCTGTCGATGCCCATCGCGCGCCTGGCGTTGTAGCGAGTTCCTCCTCCCCACGCAGTGGGGAGGTGCCCCGAAGGGGCGGAGGGGAGCCGACGTGGTTTTCGTAACTGAGACCACGTCGGGTCCCCCTCCGGCCTTCGGCCACCTCCCCCAACTGCGTTGGGGGAGGCTGAACCTACCGCACCGTGGCCGCGGTCTGGCCGAACAGGATGCGACGCTCCTCGTCGCTGTGCACTGTCTGCGGTCGGCGCAGCTCGGCGCCGACCTCCTTGCCTTTGCGCACCGCCGGCCGCTGTCCCATGGTGTCGCGGAACCAGCGTCGCAGGTGGGGGAACATGTCGAGTTCCTGTTTCAGGTTCTTGTAAGGCACGACCCAGGGCCAGATCGCCATGTCGGCGATCGAATAGACGCCGGCGACGTATTCGCGGTCGGCCAGCCGCTTGTCGAGCACGCCGAACAGCCGGTTCACCTCGTTGGTGTAGCGCTCCTGTCCGTAGGTCAGACGTTCCACTGGCGTGAACTGCGGCGCATAGACATTGAAATGCGTCGCCTGCCCCGCCATCGGCCCCAGGCCGCCCATCTGCCAATTCACCCACTGCAGCGTCTCGTACTTGCCGCGCAGATCGGTCGGCAGGAACTGGCCGGTCTTCTCGGCGAGATATTGCAGGATGGCGCCTGACTCGAACACGGCCACCGGCGCGCCGCCGCCGGGCGGCGCATGATCGACGATGGCCGGCATGCGGTTGTTGGGACTGATCTTGAGGAACTCGGGCTTGAACTGCTCGCCCGCGCCGATATTGACCGGCACCACGCGATACGGTAGCGCGCACTCCTCCAGCATGATGCTGATCTTCCAGCCGTTGGGCGTCGGCCAGTAGTAGAGGTCGATCATTCCGGGACTCCGAGAAGCGGTGTGATGGGTGGCACTCTAGCGCCTGGACGCGAAAGGGCCACCTCTCACGGTTGGCACCGGCCTCAGGCCGCTTTGGGCTGGGGGCTGGCCGTGGTGCGTAGCCAGTGCTCGTCCTGGCCCAGGCGGTCGAAATAGGCGTTGATGTGCCGGTAGGGGCGCCAGTCGAACGGCACCTTCGGCCGGTAGGCCTCGAAGGTGATCACGGCGTAGTCGGCGATCGTGATGGCGTCACCCACCATGTAGCGGCGCCCGGCAAGATAGCGCTCCAGCACCGGCGCAAACCGCGCCAGGTCGCTCTGCGCAATCTCGACCAGGGTGGTGTTGGCCGCCAACCCGCGGCGCGGCTTGGCCACGGTTTCGAAGGCAAGCATGCTGAAGGCCTTGTTGAAGTGCACCAGTTCCCAGAACTGCCAATGCACGACGTCGGCGCGTTTCTGCGGATTGCGCGGAAAGAGATCGCTGCCGGCACCATCGGCGAGATATTGCATGATGGCGTTTGATTCCGAGAGCGTGAATGCGCCGTCGACCAGCACCGGCACCATGCCGTTGGGATTGAGGGCGAGAAAGGCGTCCGACCGCAGGTCACCGCCGGCCAGATCGCGATGGATGATCTCGACGTCGAGGCCGAGATGGCTGATGACGGCCTCGACCTTATGGCCGCTGGGCGATCCAACGAGTGTGTGTAGCTGCATCACGGTGCTCCCTGGGAGCCGCGACGCCGACGGCATCGCTCAGCACCCTGACACCGAGACGATCGAGCCCGGCAAAAAGATTCCCTTCCCACGCAGTGGGGCAGGTGGCCGAAGGCCGGAGGGGGAGCCAACGTGGTCTCTGTTACCAAAACCTCGTCGGCTCCCCTCCGCTCACCGACCTACCCCGCGTCGAACGAGGCCAGCGGGCGGATTTCCAGCGCACCCGACAGAAGGCCGGCGGCCTTGCGCGGCGCTTCCAGGAGGTGGGCGATCTCGACGGCTTCCTCGCGCGTTTCGCAGTCGACGATATAGAAGCCCAGCAACTGCTCCTTGGTCTCGGCGAACGGACCGTCAACCACGAGCGAGTCGGCCGCCTTCAGCGTGACGGCAGCCGTCGTTGGCGTCAGCTGCGCCACCGGCCCCAGCTTGCCGCGCCCTTTCAACTCGCGCTGAATGGACCTGAGCTCCGACATCATGGTTTCGCGCCGCTGCGGGCTCAGCGCCGCAGCCTCGGCCTGAGGGTTGTAACAAAGAATGGCATAACGCATACGAAACTCTCGTGGCTATCAGCGAGGCGGCGAGTATGCCCCATCCCGGCGCCCGCAGGCCACGCCGCGCCAGCCGCGCCGCCGGTCACGTCCCCGTGCGCTGGGCTGCAGCAGAAAGTATATTGCAAATCACTCGCAATTGCGATTAGTGCATATCCGTCATGGACGGAATCGTGCACGGTCGCGACCGCCGGCAGACCGGCGGCCGTTGGCGGGGAATTGTCGCGCTCAGCGCCCGCATCGTCGCGGCGTCGGTCGGCGGCTATGGGCTGGCGGCGGCAAGCGCTGCCTTCCTGGCCCGCGCGCTGCCGATGAGCCGCGCGGAAGCGGCCGCGGCCGCGACGTTGATCGCCATCCTCGCCATGCCGGCTGCCGCGGTGTGGGCGTTCGCGACATCCACGGCCT
>DATEIF010000605.1:0-13931 GCA_035279205.1 Vineibacter sp. | reverse complement strand
GCCATGGCGTCGACCTTGCGTTGGGCTGCCAAAGCCAGCTTGGGAATGAGGCTCGTGAGCGCGTGCCGGCACTTACGCCGTCTGCTCGTAGAGCTCGCGGCCGATCAGCCAGCGGCGGATCTCCGAGGTGCCGGCGCCGATCTCGTAGAGCTTGGCGTCGCGCAAGAAGCGACCGGTGGGATAGTCGTTGATGTAGCCGTTGCCGCCCAGGACCTGGATGGCATCCAGCGCCACCATCGTTGCCTTCTCGGCGGCGTAGAGAATGGCACCGGCGGCATCCTTGCGCGTGGTGCGACCGGCATCGCAGGCCTTGGTGACGGAGTACACGTAGGCCTTGCAGGCGTTCATGGTCGTGTACATGTCGGCCAGCTTGCCCTGGATGAGCTGGAAGGTGCCGATCGACTGACCGAACTGCTTGCGCTCATGCACATAAGGCACCACGACATCCATGCAGGCCTGCATGATGCCCAGCGGGCCGGCGGCCAATACCGCGCGCTCATAGTCGAGCCCGCTCATCAGCACGTTGACGCCCTTGCCGACTGCCCCCAGCACGTTCTCGGCTGGCACCTCGCAATCCTCGAACACCAGTTCGCCGGTCGACGAGCCGCGCATGCCGAGCTTGTCGAGCTTTTGCGCAACCTTGAATCCCTTCCAGCCGGTTTCGATGATGAACGCGGTGATGCCGCGCGGTCCGGCGCCGGGATCGGTCTTGGCATAGGCGACGACGACCTGCGCATCGGGACTGTTGGTGATCCACATCTTGGTGCCGTTGAGCACGTAGCGATCGCCCTTCTTGTCGGCGCGCAATTTCATCGACACCACGTCGGAGCCGGCACCGGTCTCGCTCATGGCCAGGCTGCCGACATGCTCACCCGAGATCAGCTTGGGCAGATAGCGGGTCTTCAGTTCGTGATTGGCATTGCGGCGGATCTGATTGACGCAGAGGTTGGAGTGCGCGCCGTAGCTGAGGCCGACCGCGGCCGATGCGCGGCTCAACTCTTCCAGGGCCACCGCCTGCTCAAGGTAGCCCAGCCCGGCGCCGCCATACTCCTCCTCGACGGTGATGCCGAGCAGCCCCAGCTCGCCCATGCGCGGCCACAGCTCACGCGGGAAGCGGTCGGTCTTGTCGATCTCCGCAGCGATGGGCGCCACTTCATCGGCGGAGAAGCGCGCCACTTGCTCGCGGACCGCATCGGCCGTCTCGCCGAGGCCGAAATCGAACGGCGGTAATGCGTTGGGAATCATGTCACGAGCTCCTGCAGTCGCAAATTCGTCTCTTGTCGCCCCGGCAAGGCGGCCGCCGCGTGACGCGCGCCGTGGCTTCGCATCATTCGCCGGGCGGCTTCACCTTGACGTGGATGTTGACCAGCTTCCAGTCGCCATCCGATTGGATGAAGTCCAATGAAAAGGTAACGCGATTGGGCGACGTATCGAAATGGCCCCGGATCAGCAGCGCGCCACGCTCGTCGATCCGCGGTTCCTCGGCCAGGACCGGTTTCAATGCGGCGACGATATCGAAGTCGATACCCTGCTCGGTGAAGCTCTCGAACGACTTCTTCAGTCGCTCCGGGCTGAACTGATCGCGAAACGGTTTGGCCAGCTTGGCGTGGAAGACCGTGTAGTTGCCGGTGACGTTGGCATCGTTGAACGTCAGCAGCGTGGCCTTGATCAATGCCTCCAGCGCCACCGGACTCGGCGGCTTCTGTGCCACGGCCGGCGCGATCATTGACCCCGCGGCCAGCACGATCGCACACGACAGGGCAATCAAACGTCGACGCGACGCCGGCCAACGTAACATGACAGATGACATGAGCCTGAGCCTCCCCTCGAACCCCACCCGGTACGATAGCCGGTGCGGGCCCGATTGCGAAGGCCGCGGCGGAGCGCGTGACGGCCGTGATCACGCCTGGGAGCTCGCCCCGCTCGTCCCCGGCGGCGCGGATCTTTCAGCACGCCGGGCATCATCGGGTTGGCCGTCCAGGCGCATCAGCGTCTGCAACGAGGTCAGGCATAACGTCTCGCGATCACCATCGATGGCAAAGACATCGGCCTGAACCACCGTCAGCGTGCGGCCGGGTTTCACGACCTGCGCCCGCGCCACCAGCCGCTGGCCCTGGCCGGGGCGCAGGATGTTGAGCTTGTACTCGACCGTCAGCACGGTGGCGTCGGCCGGCATCAGGCTGTAGGCGGCATAGCCTGCCGCACTATCGGCCAGCGACGCCATCACACCGCCGTGGAAATAGCCGTGCTGCTGCGTGAGTTGCGGCCGATGCGTTGCCGCGACCTCGCACCGGCCGGGCTCCACGCACGTCAGATGGGCGCCGAGGTGATCCATGAAGGCCTGGCGGCCGAAGCTGGCGCGCACGCGGTCGGCATATCCCGTATCGGGAGCCTCGATGGTGTTCATGCTACTGGCTCCGTCGATCCTTCAGCTACGACATGGGCGCGCGCCGCGGCTGCAAAGGCCGCCGGAAAGGCGGTGGCCCGCCGGCGCTCGAGGTCCATGCAGACCACGACCATCCGGACATCGAGCACCTTGCTGCCGTCCGCGGCCCGCCGAAAGTAATGGCGCAAGTGCAGCTTGCGCTCGCCCAGCGCCTCGATGGCCGATTCGGCCACGACGAGGTCACCGCCGCGCAGCTCGCCGCGAAAGTCCAGTTCGGCCCGAACCGCAACCAGGCCCAGCCGCAACCGGTCGGCGGCGTCGCGGTCCAGGCCCAGCCGTCCAGCCAGGGAGAAGGCCGCGTCCGCCGCCCAGCCCATATAGAACTGGACGTTGCAGTGGCCCAGGTGATCGCAGTGCCACTGCTGGACCATGAAGCGCAGGGTCTCGGTGTACATGGTGCCCTCGATAGCGACACCATAGGCGCGCGCTGGTCATTAAGGAAATTGATTGATTTGATCATAGTGATAGATATCGTCTATTCCATGAATCTGACCTTCCTGCATTACTTCCTGGCCGTGGCGGAGGCCGGCCATTTCACGCGCGCCGCCGAGCGACTCAACGTGACCCAGCCGACCTTGTCGGCCGGCATCGCACGGCTGGAGGACGCGCTGGGCACGCGCCTTTTCGACAGGCGGCGCGGCGTGGCGCTCACCGAGGCGGGCAACCGCCTGTTGCCCCAGGCGCGCGCCATTACCGAAGCTTGGGCCGGTGCCCGCGCCGATCTTCGCCAGATGCCGACATCACGCCGCCCCCTGCGGCTGGGCGTGTTGCCGACCTTGCCCGACCGCGTCGTGCTGGCGCTGACCACGCGACTGGCGGGACGGACCGTCGAGTTGATCGAAGCCAATGGCGAGACGCTGCAGACTCGCCTGCAGCGCAGCCAACTCGATGCCGCCCTGATGATCCTCTCGTCGGCCGCATCGACGCAGCGAGCGCGGGCATTGCACCGCGAGGCCTATGTCGTGGCCGTACCGCCGGGCCATGTACTGGCCGGCCGCAGCCGCGCGACGGTCGCCGATCTTGCCGCGACGCCATTCGTGCTGCGACTGCATTGCGAAGCCCACACCGAGGCACGGCGGCTGTTCGCCGCCCACAGCGCGCGGCCGCCGGTCGCTGCCCGGACGGCGTCGGATGGCCGCGCGCTGGCCCTTGTCGCCGCGGGCGTCGGCGCCTGCTTGATGCCCGAGAGCCTGATCGACACCAGCGTCGGTGCCGTTGCCGTCACCGAGCTGCGGCTCGAACGTCGCCTCGGGCTGGTCCTGCGGGCCGGCCTTGACGCCGATCTCGCCGACGGACTGCACGATGCGGCGCGCGCGTTGCCGTGGGCGCTACCGCGTCCCATGACGGTGATTGCGCACTGAGCGCCTGGGCCTCACGGCACACCGTCGACAACCAGGATCTGGTACAGCGCCTCGGTCTGCTGACGCGGTCGCTGCCCCCCTGAAACGGGATCCGGCACCAGCGTTGCGCGCCGATCATCGTCGTGGACGATCAACAGGCGGCGGTCCGGCAGGACGGCCAGGGCTTCGGGCTTGTGCGTGAACATCAACGGCTTGCCGCTGCTGTCCCGCACCAGGACGGGTGGCGCGCCGCGCTCGAGTGCGGTCCGATCGAGCACCCAGAGGTAGCCCGCCACCGCATCGATGGCATCATCATCGCGCTCGAAGCTGGTGAGCAGCCACAAGCGGTCGCGCGCGGCGTCATACACGAGATCGGACAATCCGACCGGCGTCTTCGGCAGGCCACGCAAGCCTGCCGGATCGACACGCCACACGACCCGGGGTGCCCCCGACAGAGCCGGCCTGCCGTTCTCCACATGCCACGGCAGCGACAGCACCGTGAGGGTGAAGCGAACATCGCGGTAGCTGGGCCCGGTTTCGCGGATACCGATCAGCAGCCGGTCCGGCAGCGCCGCAAGACCCTCGATCTTGAAATGGGCCGGCCCTTCGGGCGCTGATGGCGAGGCCAGCGCCGCACGCACCTGCTGGCGCAAGGCCAACGAGGCGCCTGGCTTGTCGGGCGCTGCCCCCAGCACGCGCACGGCCTGCGGTCGCTCAGCCGGCCAGGTCAGCAGCACGTTGAAATGATCCTGTGCCGGCGTCGCCGGATCGTGGCGGTCGAACGCCGTGGTCGCGAACACGTGCCGGCCATCCGGTGTCGTCGTGATGGCTTCGAATTTTTCAGCCGATATCGACGGCAGGCCGCGCAGAAACTGTGCCTCCATGCGCGGAGCAAATCCGAGCGATGCCAGGGCAAGGATCGAGTCGCTGGCCTTGCCGGCCACGGCCCGATCGTTGACCACCAGCAGCCGGCCGCCTGCCAATGTCGCGCCGGATAGCTCGCACCGGGCTGTCGGCGGCGGGCAGACGATGATCCCTTCGGCAACAATCTGCCCCACCGGCCCGTGAACCGGCGCCGGGACACAGGCAGCGACAAGACCGACCAGGACAACCGGAACCCAGCGCGTCCATCGCCTGCCATGCCATCCCATCAGTGCCCTCCCCTGACCTTGCCTTCCTGGCTACATGATCCTAGAGCAGGAAGACAGCCGCCAGTCCGAGAAAGGCGAGGAAGCCGACCACGTCGGTAACCGTGGTGAGAAAGACCGTCGAGGAGACGGCAGGATCGATCTTGAGCCATTGCAGGCCCAACGGAATGAGCGTGCCGGCCAGCGCCGCCGCCACGAGATTGATCACCATGGCAGCCGCGATGGTGAGCGCGATGCGCGGATCGTGGAACCATAGCCAGGTCACGGCGCCCACGATCAGCGCGAACATGAAACCGTTGGCACCACCGACAACGATCTCCTTGATGACGAAGCGCAGCGCGTTGGCCGCCGTCAGCTCGCCCATGGCCAGCGCCCGCACCGCGACGGTCACCGTCTGGGTGCCGGCGTTGCCGCCCATCGACGCCACGATCGGCATCAGCACCGCCAGCGCCACGACCTTCTGCAGTTCGTCCTCGAACCGGCCGATGACCGAGGAGGCCAGGAACGCCGTGCCGAGATTGACGAACAGCCACCAGAAGCGCGCGCGGGTCGTGCGCGCGGCCGGCTCATGGATATCGATGCCGCTGACGCCGCCCATACGGGCGAGATCGTCCTCGGCCTCCTCGTCGATGACGTCGACGACATCGTCGACCATGACCACGCCCAGCAGGTGCCGCTCGTTGTCGACGACGGGACAGGACACCAGGTTCTGGTCGCGGAAGATGTGGGCGACTTCTTCCTGGTCGGCCGTGACCGGGATGCTGGGAATGTCCGGGTCCATGATGTCGACCACCGGCACCGGCCGCTTGGTGCGCAGCATGCGTCCCAGTGCGACGCTGCCGCGCAGCCGGCGCTCGACGTCAACCACGAACAGGTCGTACACGTCATCCGGCAGGTCGGTGGCGTCACGGCAGTAGTCGATCACCTGGCCCACTGTCCAGGTGTCGGGCACGGCCACCAGGTCGCGCTGCATGAGCCGACCGGCGCTGTATTCCGGATAGGCCAGCGTCTCTTCGATGGCGGCCCGTTCGGCGGCCGGCAATTCCGACAGCACCTCGCGCCGCTCGACCTCAGGCAGGTCGTCGATGATCTCGGCCGCATCGTCGGTATTGAGTTCCTGTGCGGCGGCGGCGATGTCCTTCGGCTCCAGGTTCTCGAGGACCTCGTCACGCACCTCGGCATCGAGCTCGATCAACGTCTCGGGGTCGAGGTCCTCCTTCAGAATGCCGACCAGCTGTGCCCGTGGCTCCGGCGCCACCTGCTCCAGCAGCCAGGCAACGCCGATCGGGCTGAGCACCGACACGGCACGGCGGATGTCATCGACACGCCCATGCTCGAGGTGCTCGAGGATCTCGGTGATCAGCTCGGGAGTCACCTCATCCAGGGTGATGGTTTGGAATTCGACAGTGTCGCGCGCGGCGTCGGTCATGGTCCGTCCCGATCCGGTTCTTGCCGTCCGTGAACGGTCGGCAACGTGGTGTCCTGGTGTCGCGAGGATGTCCGCGCGCGATGCGGCAGACATCTTGTCCATGACCCCGCACGCCGGTGTCGGTCAAGCGAAATGACGTCGCGCGCCGCCTGTTCTTCCGACGAGTCGGGCGCGCTGCCCTATGGAACGCGCCGCATCTGGTCCTGGGCGTCGACCGCCGCCACCGCCGCCATGTTGACGATGCCGCGCGCCGTCACGGATGGCGTCAGGATATGGGCAGGTCGCGTCGTGCCCAACAGCATGGGACCGACATGCAATCCGTCGGCGGCCACCTTCAGCAGGTTGAAGGCGATATTGGCGGCGTCGAGCGACGGGCAGACCAGCAGGTTGGCGATGCCCTTCAGCCGCGACCGCGGGAAGAGAGCAAGCCGGATATCCTCGTCGAGCGCCGCATCACCCTGCATCTCGCCCTCGATCTCGAGGTCGGGTGCGCGTTCGTGCAACAGGCTCAGTGCTGCGCGCATTTTCACGGCCGAGGGACTATCCGAGCTGCCGAAGTTGGAGTGCGACAGCAGTGCCACCTTGGGCTCAATGCCGAACCGCCGCACCTCGTCGGCCGCCAGCATCGTGGTGTCGGCGATCTCCTCCGGATCGGGATCGTCATTGACGAACGTATCGCAGATGAACAGCGAGCGGGTCGGCATGACCAGCAAGCTGACGGCCGCCATGCGCTCGACGCCGGGCCGCAGGCCGACGACATCGCGCACGTGGTTGAAGTGCGTGCGGAAGCGGCCGAAGGCGCCAGCGATCAGGGCGTCAGCATCGCCCCGGCGCACGGCCAGCGCGCCGATCAGGGTCGGGCTGGAGCGCACAAGATTGCGCGCCGTCGGCTCGGTGACGCCACGCCGCTCCATCAGCTGGTGATACAGGCCCCAATACGCATCGAACCGCGGATCACTGGACGGATCGACCAGGTCGACATCGACACCGGGGCGAAACCGCAGGCCCAGCCGCGCCATGCGGCGGCGGATGATATCGGGGCGTCCGATCAGGATCGGCTGGCAGAGCTTTTCGTCGAGCAGGACCTGTGTGGCGCGCAGCACGCGGTCGTCCTCGCCGGCGCTGAAGATCACGCGCTTGGTTTCGCGCCGCGCCTGGTCGAACACCGGCCGCATGATCAGGCCGGAGCGGAAGACGAACTGGCCCAGCTTGTCGCGATAGGCCGCGAAGTCGGCGATCGGACGCGTCGCCACGCCGCTGTCCATCGCCGCCTTGGCGACGGCCGGGGCCAACTCGACGATCAAGCGCGGATCGAACGGCCGCGGGATGATCTGCTCGGCGCCGAAATCATCGGCATGCTGACCGAAGGCCTTGGCGACGACCTCCGACGTCTCCTGGTGCGCCAGGCGGGCGAGCGCGCGCACGCAGGCGATCTTCATCTCGTCGTTCACGGTCGTGGCGCCGACATCGAGCGCACCGCGGAAGATGAAGGGAAAGCACAGGACGTTGTTGACCTGGTTGGGATAGTCGCTGCGGCCGGTGGCGACGATGGCATCGTCGCGTACCGCCTTGACGTCCTCCGGCAGGATCTCCGGCGTCGGGTTGGCCAGCGCCAGGATCAGCGGCTTGGGCGCCATGCGCGCCACCATCTCTCGCCGCAGCACGCCGCCGGCCGACAGGCCCAGAAAGATGTCGGCGCCGTCGATGATCTCGCCCAGGGTGCGCTGGTCGGTGTCGCGCGCGTAGCGCTCCTTCCAGGGGTCCATCAGCACGGTGCGCCCCTTGAAGACCACGCCCTCGATATCGCTGACCCAGATGTTCTCCAAGGTCAGGCCGAGCTTCACCAGGACGTCAAGGCACGACAGGGCCGCGGCGCCGGCACCGGAGCAGACCAGCTTGACCTGCTTGATATCCTTGCCGACCAGCTCCAGGGCGTTGAGCACGGCGGCGCCGACAATGATGGCCGTACCATGCTGGTCGTCATGGAAGACCGGGATCTTCATGCGTTCGCGCAACGCGCGCTCGACGATGAAGCATTCCGGCGCCTTGATGTCCTCCAGGTTGATGCCGCCGAAGGTCGGCTCCAGAGCCGCCACGATCTCGATCAGCTTGTCGGGGTCGTTCTGCGCGATCTCGATGTCGAAGACGTCAATGCCGGCGAACTTCTTGAAGAGGACGCCCTTGCCTTCCATCACCGGCTTGGCGGCCAGCGGACCGATCGCCCCCAACCCCAGCACGGCGGTGCCGTTGGTGACGACGGCGACCAGGTTGGCGCGCGATGTCATCTCGGCGGCGGCGGCGGGGTCGGCAACAATGGCATTGCAGGCGGCGGCCACGCCGGGCGAATAGGCCAGCGACAGGTCGCGCTGGGTGGCCAGCGGCTTGGTCGGGACGACCTCGATCTTGCCGGGCCGCGGCTGGCGATGATACCGCAGGGCGCTGTCGGCAAGATCTTCCGTCATTGTCGTTTCCCCCGTGCCGGCAGGAACGAAAGGGCCGCCCGGTGGGCGGCCCTTTCCCTAATCCCGTGCCGGCATCAACCGGATTGGCGCGGCCCGAGAAGACTCGAACTTCCGTGCAGTTGCTAGCACTTCAACACATTGATCTACAACACCTTTGGTTATCCGAGATAGCGGACCTGCCCGCCGGAGCCTGCTTTGCGGCCGTCGGGTGGGCGCCGCGATCAGTCGCCCACGGCTGGGGTGCCGCGCAGTTCGGAAGGAGTCACGCCATAGCGACGGCGGAAGGCACGATTGAAATAGGACAAATCACCGAATCCGGCCTCGAGCGCGACTGTGCTGATCTTCAGGTGGCCACGGCGCGGATCCGACAGCAGACGGTACGCGCGCAGAAGACGTTGCGCGAGGACATACTCGGTGAAGGTTGTGCCCTCGCGTTCGAACAGGCGCTGCACCCACCGCGGCCTAACCCGATGGCGCGCGGCGATCGTCGCCACGGACAGGTCGGCCTGGTCGAGCCGGTTCGCAATGTCCTGCTTGATCACGCCCAGCCGCGCTGCCCGCCCGCCCCGGCGCTGGGCGGTCTCGGCGGCGTCCCGCGCCGCCCCGATGGCGAGCGCGATGAGGTCGTGGATGTGCGAGACAGCCTGCCGCCGCAGCTCGGGGACCGCAAAGGTTCCCGCCTCCTCGAGGATGTCGAGATAGCCATCCAGCAGCCGCAGCGCTGAATTGTCTGCAGCGATCGTCCGGCCGTAGGCGGCATCGAGGTCGGCAACGAACGGCGAGAGCGAGCGCACCGGCACGCGCAGCAGGTTCACGGATTTCTGGTCGGGTCCTCCGAAGAAGGCCGGCTCAGCCCCGGTCAAGATGACCGATTCGCCGGGCCCCATGCTGAGCGTGCGGCCGAGATGTTGAACCTCGTAGCTGGAAGTGAACCCGGAAATCACGATGACGTCGTCGTGCTCGATGAACTCGCGGGATCGACGGTAGATCGCGGCCGAACGGGCGGCCCGGTACAGAGCCAGGCCGGGCACCTGGTACAGCGTGATAGCCGTATGGAAGGATTCTCCCGCCAGCGGCTCGACATGCACCTTCTGCAGATTTCGGCCGAGTATCTCATGCACGGCCTCAAGGCGCGCGTACGGTTCATAGTCATCGGTCGAGAAGCGAACGACAGCGCAGTCGCCGTTATCGGGGGCAGGCGCAAGGGTGCTCGAAGCGCTCATGTCAAGCTCACCTCGATACTGTCGGTTGCTGCCCGCCGTCGCGCCGCTGAGCGGTTCGCCCTCCTGGGAACCTTCACCGGAATGATTGCCGGCAGGCGCAAAAAATCGTCGATCGTGCCCTCTGGAAGGGCTGCCAGCACATCATGCGAACGCTAACGCAACCAGCGGGGCGTTATTCCGCATCAACGAAGGCCCCGGTCAGCTGGTCGCTCCAGTCCTACTGAATTGTCGCCTCAGTCCAAGAGCGGATGGGTCGAAATCATTAGAGACATGAGTGATTAATTACACATTTTTTGACATATGACAACCTGGGAGAAATCGATGAGCGATCTGTTGACCCGGAAGCCAGTGACCGCGCTTGGCCAACCATCCCTCTCCTGCAACAGCAAGGCCGCCGCGGTTGCCATTCTCAAGACCAGCCCGACACTGGACGCCAACACCAAGTGGACGCTGACGCCTTACCTGGTGGACGGCATCATCAGCGCGGAGGCAAAGCGTATCGGGAGATGGGAGCGACGTGGCGAAACCTACCTCTGGATGGAATGGGACTGGCTGCGCCAAATCGCCGGAGGCGTAGGTCCGGGCCAGCTCTATCCGGCCGCCTACAATGATGTGGTTTTGAACCTGAAAACCGAGTTGAAGCAGTTTCTGGTGCACATGGGGGTGAACTGTGGTGCCGGCCTGCGCAGGGGATGCGGCGAGATTCCGCTGACCCTCAAGGGTTACCCCGGGGATGTCATGGATCCGGTGACGGCAGATTTCTTCATTGCCGGCTATCTTGCCCTTCGGATCAAGCAGGCTCTGAAGCCGGGCCGTATAGCGGACGATCAGCTGCAATTCGGCATCGGTTTCTACTTCGGCGCCCGCAACACGATCGCCAAGGCGCAAAACGCCATTAGCCCGGCCGACAAAGGCGCAAGTGTCCTTCGCTACCCTCCGGTACGGGATTACCTGCTGCGTTCGAGCGATCCACGGGAAAGGGACGTAGCAGCCTATATCCAGGAGGTATTCGGTCGACGCTGACCCGGGCGGACACGGCTGCGTCCTGCGGATGCAGTCCCACCTGCCATCGCAGAATGAAAAAGCCCCCGTTTCCGGGGGCCTCTCCATCACCTAAAGCCGGCTCGCTCAGGAAGTTGGTGCGGCCGAGAAGACTCGAACTTCCACGGTGTTACCCGCTAGCACCTCAAGCTAGTGCGTCTACCAATTCCGCCACGGCCGCATCTGATCGGCCGGCTTGGGTGGCCCGCGGACTACTTGGCGTATCCCGCGAACCGGCGCGGGAGATAGCAAATCGACCCGGCAAGGGCAAGGCTGCGCGCTAGGTCCCCGAATGGTCCGTTCGGGCGCCCGGCAATGCCATGGACGCGCCCCCGTCATCATCCCATATTGCCGCCATGGCTGAATTGACCGAACTGCAGTGGCGGACCGAGGATCGCGCCGTGCCCTATCCCGAGGCACTGGCCGCCATGGATGCGCGCGTCGCGGCCATCCGCGCGGGCACCGCACCCGAGCTGGCCTGGTTCCTGGAGCATCCGCCGCTGTACACGGCCGGCACCAGCGCCAAGCGTATGGACCTTCTCCTGCCCGACAGGTTTCCCGTCTATCCGACCGGTCGCGGGGGCCAGTACACCTATCACGGGCCCGGGCAGCGCGTGGCCTACCTGATGCTCGACCTGCGGCAGCGACGCATCGGCGTCCACCGCTATGTGCGCCATCTCGAGGAATGGGTCATCCGCGCCCTGGCCTGCCTCAACGTCAAGGGCGAACGGCGCGACGGACGGATCGGCGTGTGGGTCGCACGGCCCGACAAGCCGCCGCGGCGGACGCCGGAAGGCATGACCTTCCCGGCCGAAGACAAGATCGCCGCCATCGGCGTGCGGGTCCGCCACTGGGTGGCGTTCCACGGCGTTTCCATCAATGTCGACCCTGACTTGTCGCACTTCGATGGCATCGTGCCCTGCGGCATTTCCGAGCATGGCGTAACGTCGCTGGCTGATCTCGGCCTGACCGCCGGCATGGCCGATCTCGACATGGCCCTGCGCTCGACATTCGACCAGGTCTTCGCCCCTGAACCGATCGACGCGACACTGGTGCCTGCCTGACGCAGGCACCCCGAGCCGCGATCGGCTATCGGACTACCGGACCCTGCGGCGGCATGGGCTGCTGTTGCTGCGGGGCCTGCTGCCATTGCCCGGACGGCATCTGGGGCTGTGACCATTGCCCGGCAGGCATCTGCGGCTGCGACCACTGGCCGGCGGGCGGCATCTGGCCCATCGGGGCCTGCGGCGGCATCGCATAGCCGCCAGGCGCCGCGGGTGCCATGCCGGCCGGTGCCGCGATCTGACGGGCGCCGCGTCGGCTGCGGCCGAGCCACCAGAGACCGACCGCGATGCCGATACCGACAACCAGCACCAGGATGCCGACGATCGGGCGATAGTAGAGCCAAGCGACGGCGATAGTGATCGCCGACAACACGGCCGTCATCGCCAGGCCGATCGCCCCTGTGCCCAGGCCGATGATGTCGCCCAGGAAGGGAATGACATCCCCCAGCACGCTCAGCGGCCGGAAGAACAAAACGAAGCCGATGAACATGACCAGAGCGCCGACGCCGCGCAGGATCCAGGTCAGGACCGTGTTGGCTTGCTGGGCCTCCTTGAACATCTGCGCCGCCGGCACCACGCCCTTCTCCACCATCAGGAGGCGGTCGCCGGCGGCCGTCTGGTACGGGCCGAAGCCATTGCCGGCCTGGCGCGCCACGACACTGATCTGCGTTGCCGTCACGACCTCGTATGAAATGCGCAGGTCACCGATCTGAGGGCTGTCGGGATCGCGCCCGACATAGATGCGGCCATCGGCCACGCGCGCCGGTCCACCGACAGTCTGGCGCACGCGCGCCTCGACGGACGGATCGACCGCCAGAGGCTCTCCGCCGCTCAGCCGGCCCAGCACATCCGGCGACACGTCGAAGGCACCCAGCGATGCCTTGGCCACCGTGACGTTGCGGCCGCTGTAGCGCATCTGCGGATTGTGATGATTACCCGGCTGCTTGAAGCGCGAGGAGTCGTGAACGCGATCGTTCCACTCGCGAACGTAACTGTACGTCGTCACCGTCTCTTCGCCGCCGCCGAGCTTCTTGCGCGTCTCGCTCTTGCTCTCTTCCTTCCACTGATACATCTCGACCTTGCGGATCAGTCGAACCGCCTGCGCCGTGACGCCGAACTCGGCGTCCGACACCGAGCCGCCCAGCGCGAGCGGACCCGCCACATGCACAAGCTTGTCCTGGTTGGCTGGATCGACGCGATCGGCCGACACGGACTGCACGAGGCCGGCACCCTCCGTCAGCGAGCGCGCCGTGGTGACGGCCCGCCCCTCGTTCCAGAACAGCAGGACAACCGCGACCGGGATCATCAGCAAGCCGATCAGGACGCCGACGATCGCCCCCTTCAGGCGTTCGAACCAGGAGGTCTGGGTCGTCTCCGTAAAGCTGTCGCCGCCGTAGCCGCCAAAATCAGGCCCGGACGATTGGTCGTCGGACATTGTCGATCTCCCCATGCCCAACGGGCGAAGCAACTCATCCCCACACTGATTCTACGCCGCCGGTCGTCGATGTAAAGTGATTACTCGCCCACTATACCGTGGCCTTGAATGTGAAATCGTCGCACGCCGCGACATCGGCTGGTTCGCTCTCAATGGAGTCAACACGTGCCAACGACGGTCCATGCCAACAATCGGCGATCATGCGGTCGATGGTCGTGCGGGCACCGATGAACAATGCCTCGACCGAGCCATCGGTGCGATTGCGCACCCAGCCGCGCAACGCCTGCCCAACGGCACGACGCTGAGTCCAGTCGCGGTAGCCCACGCCTTGCACCCGGCCGCG
>DATEIF010000604.1:0-6548 GCA_035279205.1 Vineibacter sp. | reverse complement strand
CTCTTCGGGTATGTCCTCGGCCCGCCGGACAAGCGGTTCTATCCGGTGACGCGGCTGCCGAAGACGGACGAGCTGCCGCCCTACGACCTGCGGTCGCCACCGCCGGGATGGGCCGAGAAGCTCATGATTCCCGCCGGCCGCTACGCCGGCGCCACCTGGGCCGACGTGCTGGTGCAGATGAGCGACCAGCAACCCTGTCTCAAGGTCGCTTTTCTCGACAAGACCCGGCGGCGGTTCACCGTCGCGCTGGGTGACCAGCCGGCGTGCGCCGCCTACCGGTAATCGCTAGCCGAGGCCGGGGCGGGCGCGCAGGGCGGCGCGCGTCAGCACGACGATCGGCACAATGCCGACAGCAACGATGGTGAGCGCCGCCGTCGAGGCCTCGGCCAGCCGCTCGTCGCGCGCCAGATTGTAGGCCTGAACCGCCAGGGTATCGAAGTTGAAGGGCCGCAGCATCAGGGTCGCCGGCAGTTCCTTCATCGTGTCGACGAACACGATCAGCGCCGCGCTCGCGAGCCCGCCCTGCAGCAGCGGCCGGTGGATGCGGTTCAGCGTCTCCAGCGGCCCGGCGCCCAGGGTGCGCGAGGCGCCGTCGATGCCGGGCGTGATGCGCGCCAGGCTGGCCTCGATGCTCTGCATGCCGGCGGCGAGGAAGCGCACGACGCAGGCATAGACGATGCCGGCGATCGAGCCGGTCAGTAGCAGGCCGGTGGAGATGCCGAAGGCGCGGCGCATCCAGCCGTCGACCGCGTTGTCGAACAGTGCCAGCGGCGCCAGGATGCCGACCGCGATCACGGCGCCTGGAATCGCATATCCCATGCCGGCCAGCCGCGCGGCCCAGCGCACGGTCGTGCTGCGCGCCCCGCGCGCGGCGTAGGCGATGATCGTCGCCAGCGCCACGGCGACGACGGCAACTAGTGCCGCCACGATGACGCTGTTGATGGTCAGGCGCAGATAGCGCTCGCCCCATTGCGCATCGCCCGACAGCAGCGCGAAGCGCAGCAGGATCAGAATCGGCAAGGCAAAGCCGAACAGCAGCGGCACGGCGCAGACCAGAGTCGCGGCCGCCGCGCGCAGACCGGACAGGTGGAACGAGGGCAGCGCGCGGTAGCGCTGCGTGGCGGGGTGGAACCGGCGCGAGGCGCGCGAGGCGCGTTCCATCAGCAGCAAGCCCAGCGCGAACAGCAGCAGCGCCGCGGCAAGCTGAGCCGACGCTACCTTGTCGCCGAACGAGAACCAGGCGCGGTAGATGCCGGTGGTGAAGGTCGGCACATCGAGATAGGCCACGGCGCCGAAGTCGGCCAGGGTCTCCATCAACGCCAGCGCCACGCCGGCGGCGATCGCCGGCCGCGCCAAAGGCAGGGCGACACGGAAGAAGCTCTCGGTGGCGCCGGCGCCCAGGGTGCGGCTGGCGTCGATCGCGCACACCGACTGCTCGATGAACGCCGCGCGCGCCAGCAGATAGACGTAAGGATAGAGCGCCAAGCTGAACAGGACGATGGCGCCGCCGGGCGAGCGGATCTCGGGGAACCAGTAGTCATGGGCGCCCCAGCCGAAGAACGTTCGCAGCGCCGTCTGCACCGGTCCGGCGAACTGCAGGAAGTCGGCATAGACATAGGCCAGCACGTAGGCCGGCACCGCCAGCGGCAAGGTCAGTGCCCACTCGAAGAAGCGCCGTCCGGGAAAGCGGCACATGACGATCAGCCAGGCCGTGACGACGCCGCCAAACGCCGTACCGGCGCCGACGCCCAGCAGCAGCCACAGCGTGTTCAGCAGGTACGCCGGCAGCACCGTGCCGACCATGCTGTGCCATTCCTCGCCGCTGGGCTGCAGCAGGTGCGCCAGCATGCCCAGGGTCGGGACCGCCACCAGCACGCCAATGATCGCCGCGGCGATCGACAGCCCCGCCGGCCGCCGGCGCGCGGCACGCTGTTTCAGATCGAGGGTCGGCGCGGAAACGGTCATGGACGCAATCGAATCGTGAGCGGAGCCACGGTACTAGCGTCCTTGGCGCGACGGCTCAACCCGCGGCGCGGCATCAGAACCGGTCGGGCCGGAATGGCGTCAAATCGATGCTGGTGGGGCGGCCCGCTACCAGCTCGCCGATCAGCTTGCCGGTGATGCCGGCCAGCGCCAGGCCGATATGGTCGTGGCCGAAGGCGAAGAAGACGTTGGCGAATTGCGGCGAGCGGCCGATCACGGGCTTGGAGTCGGGATGCGATGGGCGCGGGCCCATCCATGTGCTGGCAGGATCGGCCGTCAGGGCGGGAATGAGCGCCCGGGCGTGACGACCGACGCGCCGGGCGTTCTCCATGTCCGGTGGCGCGTCCGGCGCGGCGAACTCGGCCACGCCCGTGGCGCGGATACCGTCGGTCATCGGCGTGACGGCGATGTAGCGGTCCGCCGACATCAACGCGACGCGCAGGTTGACCGGCGGGTCGGCGAACATAGTGTGATAGCCGCGTTCGGCTTCCAGCGGCACGCGGGTGCCCAGCTGGGCGGCGAGCGGCCGCGACCAGACGCCGGCTGCCAGCACGATGCGCCCGACATCGAGCGGCCCGGCGTCAGTCAGGATTCGGCGTGGGCCGTCGGGGCCGGTCTCGAAGCCGCGCACGGTGGCGCGCACGATGTCGCCGCCGTTGCGCTCGACATTGCGTGCCAGGGCCTGGGTCAGGCGCAGCGGATCTGTGGTGTGCGCCAGCCGCGGCACGTGGATCGCGCGCACGATCGCGGGCGTCAGCGCCGGCTCGATCTGCCGCGCTTCGTTGCCATCCAGGATGTCCATCGCCACGCCGCGCCGGCGGCGCAGGTCGATGGCATAGGCGGCGCCGGCGAAGGCCGCCTCGCTCTCGAAGGTCATCAGCAGGCCGCTATGCGCGATCAGCGCCTGGGCGCCGGCATCGGCCACCAGCGGGTCGAGGCCCTCATGCAGGCGCGACAGCAGCAGGTTGCGCGCATCGGCGATGGCCTCGACGCGCGCCGGCTGCGCCGCCGCAATGAAGCGCACGAACCAGGGCAGCGCCTGCGGCACATGGCGCCAGCGCAGCTTCAGCGGTGCCGTGTCATCGAACAGCATCCGCGGCACCTTGCGCAGCACGCCGGGCAGGGCGGCGGGCACGCAGGAGGCGATGCCGAGGTTGCCGGCGTTGCCCGCCGAGGCGCCGGCGCCGGGCTCGGCACGATCGATCAGTCGAACAGTGAAGCCCTCGCGCTGCAGATAAAGCGCGCAGCACACGCCGACGATCCCGGCCCCGATGACCGTCACGTTCTTGTTGGCAGTCATGTGCCTGCTTCATCCCTTCGAACGCCAAGCCGCCGTGGCGCAGTATATACTGCACAGGCGATTGGAACGCCGATCAATGACGGGCACTGGCATGGCTTTCATGCGTGACATCACGATCAGACGCGCGACAGCGCAGGACCTGGGCGCGATCGTGCGGCTGCTCGCCGACGACGCGCTGGGGCAGCAGCGCGAGGACGCGGGGCCCGAGCTGAACGTGCGCTACAAAGACGCGTTCGCCGCCATCGATGCCGATCCGAACCAGTTCCTGGCCGTCGCCGAAGACGACGGCGGGGTGGTCGGTTGCCTGCAGCTCAGCTTCATTCCCGGGCTGTCGCGCCTGGGGGCATGGCGGGGACAGATCGAGAGCGTGCGCATTGCATCATCGCGGCGCGGCAGTGGGTTGGGCCATGTTCTGTTTGAATGGGCCATCGCTCAGTGCCGGGAGCGCCGGTGCGGGCTGGTCCAACTGACGACCGACAAGGCGCGGCCCGATGCGCTGCGCTTCTATGAAACGCTGGGCTTTGTCGCCAGCCACGAAGGCCTCAAGCTCGCCCTGGAGTAGACATCGAACAGCCCGAAGGAAATGCGACATGAGCAAGATCGGCTTTATCGGCCTGGGCACGATGGGCGGCAGCTTCGCGCGCAACGTTCAGAGGGCCGACTTCGACTTGATCGTGCATGATCTCCATCGCCAGTTCGCCCAACCGCATCTGGACGCCGGGGCGACCTGGGCCGACAGCCCTCGCGCGCTGGCGGCCAGTTGTGATGTGGTTCTGACCTCGCTGCCCGGGCCGCCGGAAGTCGCCGCCGTAGCAGCGGAGCTGGCCGAAGGTCTGAAGCCGGGCAGTGCGGTCTTCGACCTGTCGACCAATTCGCCGACCGTGGTGCGGCAGCTGCACGCCGACTTCGCCAAGCGCGGTCTGCACTTCCTTGACGCGCCGGTCAGCGGTGGCCCCAAGGGCGCCCTGTCGGGTCGTTGCGCCATCTGGGTCGGCGGCGATCGCGCCGTGTTCGAGCAGCGCCGCAAGGTTCTCGACGCGATGGGCGATCAGGTACGCTACATCGGCCCGATCGGCGCCGGCTCGATCGCCAAGCTGGTGCACAACGCGGCCGGCTATGCCATCCAGTGTGCGCTGGCCGAGGTCTTCTCCGTCGGCGCCAAGGCCGGCGTCGAGCCGCTGGCGCTGTTCGAAGCCGTGCGCCAGGGTGCCCGTGGCCGCGTGCGCACCTTCGACATGCTGGCCGACCAGTTCCTGGTCAACCACTACGATCCGCCGTCGTTCGCGCTGCGTCTGGCGCACAAGGACGTGTCGCTCGCCGTTCAGCTCGGCCAGGAGGTCGGCGTGCCGATGCGCATGATCAATCTTGCGCTACAGGAACTGACGGAAGCGCGCGGCCGCGGTTGGGATCATCGTGATTCGCGCGCGGCCATGCTGCTGCAGCTCGAGCGCGCCGGGATCGAGTTCCACGAGTCGCCGCAGGCCGTGCGCGCTGTGCTCGAGTCGGACGGTGGCAAATGATCTCCGAGGACCACAGAGCTCCGTCAGCCGTCGTGCCCGGTCTCGGTTCCCAACAAGACACCCAGAATCCCTGAGGTTCCCCCGATGTAGATGGGGTGCAGCATCACCGCCTGGCGCAACGCAGTCCATAGGCCGGGGTCTACCGCGGGGATCCGCACCTTTCCGGCTTGATACTGGCGCAGCAAGGCATCTGCCACGTTGCCCGCGGTCGCATGAGGCTCCGCGCTCCAACGCGGCCGCTGGAGGCCGGTCATGCGGAAGTAAAGGGCATCGACGACATAGGCCGCGGCCTCATCTTCGTTGTCCGTGACCAAGGTCTTTGTCAGGTCGAAGACAGCGTGAGTACATTCGTGCAGCAGCAAGCCTTCCTCTGTCCGCCCGACCAAGGGCGCGACACGCAGCGTGTTGGGTGTGCCGGAGGTATACTGTCCGCCCACGCCGGCCGGAAACGCGTTGGTGACCTGCAGAGCCACGCTCCCCGATTCGATGGCGTGCGCGACGCGGTGAAAAGACGCGGGAGCGATCGTTACGGTGCCGAACCTGAACGGAAACGTAAAGTAGATCCGACTGACAACCGGCCCGCGGAGCAGGCCCAGGACTTTGTCGCGCGTGGCCATGCTGAGGTCCCCCGGGACGGATCAACCCATCACCCTGCTACTCAACAGGTGCGGACCACAAACTATTCCCTCGCCGCGGCTCTCGGTTGCGGCTTGGATGGCGCCGTCTGAATGGTCACACGCTGTCCCGACGTGAGTTGGATGCCGGGACATCGACGTCCGTGCGAGGGCGGACCTGCACAAATGGAGGAAGGCACTGATGCCGCGACTGGGATACCTGCTGCCGACCCGTGAGCGGGTCATGGAAGGACATCACGAGACAGCATCGCTGCTGGCCCTGGCGGAGCGGGCCGAAGCGCTGGGTTTCGACTCGGTCTGGGTCGGCGACTCGCTGCTGGCACGGCCGCGGCATGATCCGCTGACCTTGCTCGCGGCCGTCGCGGCCCGCACGCGCAAGGTCGAGCTCGGCACGGCGGTGCTGTTGCCGGCGCTGCGCAATCCCGTCGTGCTGGCGCAGCAGGTGGCGACGCTCGATCGCATTGCCGAGGGCCGACTGATCCTGGGCGTCGGAATCGCCTCCGACGTGCCCAACATCCGCGCCGAGTTCGACGCCGCCGGCGTGCCGTTTGACAAGAGGGTCGGCCGCATGGTCGAGGGCTTGGCGCTGGCGCGCGCGCTGTGGACCGGCAGGCCGGTGGACTGGGATGGACGCTGGACGATCAAGTCGGGCGTGCTCGGCCCGACCCCGCATCGGCCCGGTGGTCCGCCGATCTGGGTCAGCGGCTCGGTGGCGCCAGCCCGCGCCCGGGCCGGCCGGCTCTACGACGGCTGGTTTCCCAACGGCCCGACAGCGGCGGAATACGCCGGGCAGTGGGCCGAGGTGCAGGCGGCGGCGCGGGCTGCCGGACGCGATCCCGCCGCGCTGACCGGCGCGATGTACCGGACCCTGGCGATCGACGAGGACGTCGCCCGCGCCGACGCCAAGCTCAATGGCTTTCTCGAGCAGTATTACGGCCAGCGCCCGGACGTGATGCGCAAGCGCCAGATGTGCTTCGCCGGCTCGGCCGCCGGCGCGGCCGCCTGGCTCGCCGCTTACGTCGACGCCGGTGCCAGCCATCTGGTGCTGCGGTTCGCCGGCGATCCCGACCGGCAGATGGAAACCGTAGCACGTCTGCGCCAGGCGGCGGG
>DATEIF010000603.1:0-15307 GCA_035279205.1 Vineibacter sp. | reverse complement strand
CGGTTCCGGCCGTGCCGTAGTGGAGAATATTGGGCGCGTCGTGGAAGATCTTGCCCAGCCCATGGCCGCAGAAATCGCGGACCACGGAGAAACGCTGGGCCTCGGCGTAGCTCTGAATGGCCTGGCCGATGTCGCCCAACCGGGCGCCCGGCTTCACGGTGGCGATACCGCGCATCATGGCGTCATAGGTGACGTCGCACAGGCGGCGCGCCAGCAGCTTGGGCTCGCCGGCATAGAACATGCGGCTGGTATCGCCGTGCCAGCCGTCGAGGATCACAGTGACGTCGATATTGACGATATCGCCCGCCGCCAGCCGCTTGTCGCCCGGAATGCCGTGGCAGACCACGTGATTGATCGACGTGCAGATCGACTTGGGGAAGCCGCGGTAGCCCAGCGGCGCCGGCACGGCATTGTGGCCGACGATGTATTCGTGGCACAGCCGGTCAAGCTCGCCCGTGGTGACGCCCGGCCGCACCTGCGGGGCGATGAAGTCGAGCGTCGCGGCCGCCAGCCGGCCAGCCTGGCGCATGCCCTCAAAATCGGCCGGACCATGCAGCTTGATCTGGCGCTGGTCCTGGTCCCAATAGTCGTCCGAACGGGCTTTTTCGGCTTGGAAAGTCATGCCTGGGTATGTGGCATGCGCGGGGCCGGTCGGCAAGGGCGGCCGGGCTGGCCGGCGCCGGGGTCATGGACCGTGGGGCGGATGGCGCCCTATAACCGGGCATATCAGGAGCATTTGATGAGCGAAGAAGCCGCGCCCGGTCCCGACAAAGTGGTCACCGCCTGTCTGGTGATCATCGGCAACGAGATCCTGTCGGGGCGCACCCGGGATGCGAACCTGCCGTTCCTGTCGACCGAGCTGAACAAGATCGGCGTGCGGCTGATGGAATGCCGGGTGATCCCCGATGTCGAGGACGTCATCGTCGCCACGGTCAACGAGGTGCGGCGCAAGTTCGACTATGTGTTCACCACCGGCGGCATCGGGCCCACCCACGACGACATCACGGCCGACGCCATCGCCAAGGCCTTCGGCGTCGGCATTTCGGAACATCCCGAGGCGGTCGACCGCTTGACGCGCTACTACGCCGATCCGGCCTTGTTCACGCCGCCCCGGCGGCGCATGGCGCGCATCCCGCATGGCGGCACCCTGGTCGACAACCCCGTGTCGGTGGCGCCTGGGTTCCGGATGGAGAACGTCTTTACGTTCGCCGGCGTGCCCATGATCGTCGAGGGCATGTTCACGGCCATGAAGCACCTGCTGGTCGGCGGCCGTCCGGTGATCAGCCGCACCATCCGCTGCAGCCAGCCCGAGGGTTTCATCGCCGAGAAGCTTGGGGCCGTGCAGGACCGCCATCCGGAAACCGAGATCGGCAGCTACCCGGCCTTCCGGCAGGGCAAGCCCAGCGTGTCGCTGATCGTGCGCGGCACGGATCCCGCCAGCGTGCAGGCTGCGGTCGACCACCTGATCGAAGCCCTGACCGAGCTGAAAGCCGAGCCGGAAGAGATTCCGGTGACCTGAGCCATGCGTCCGCTGGGAATCCTGATGCTCGATACGCGCTTTCCGCGGATCGACGGCGATATCGGCAATCCGGCGAGTTTCCCGTTTCCGGTGATCTACGAGCAACTGCGGGGCATCGGGCCTGCCGATGCGGTATCGGCGGTCCCTGACCGGGCGCGCATCCGCGCGGCGCTGGCGCACAACGCCCGACGCCTGGCTGATCGTGGCGCCGTCGGTGTGTCCACCAGTTGCGGTTTCCTGGCGTTGTTCCAGGCCGAGCTCGCGGCGGTATCGGCGATCCCGGTCGCCACCTCGGCATTGCTGCTGGTGCCGCAGGTGGCGCGCACCTTGCCGGCCGGCAAGCGGGTCGGGGTGTTGACCGCCAGTGCCGCGAACCTCACGTCGGCACATCTGGACGCCGCCGGTGCCGCCGTCGATACGCCGGTCGCCGGCATGCCGGCCGACGGCGCCTTCGGGCATACGTTCCTAGGCAATGCGTCCGATCTTGATCGGGATGCGGTGGAGAGCGAGACCCTGGCCGCCGGCCGCGCGCTCGTTGCCCGTCACCCCGAGGTCGGCGCCATCGTGCTCGAATGCACCAACCTGCCGCCCTATGCGGCGGCGTTGCGCCGGGCGCTGGGGCTGCCGGTCTATGACGTGCTTGACCTGCTGCGGCTGTTTCGCGCCGGGCTGCCCACGTAATGTCGATCAGCGCGCGGCGCTCACCATGAGGTCGGGCAGGAAAGTCACCAGCCCCGGGAACAGGTAGAGCAGCACCACGCAGATATTCATCGCGATGAAGAATGGCAGTGATACGCGACCGATCCAGAAGATTGATTTGCCGGTCATGCCTTGCAGCACGAAGAGGTTAAAGCCTACCGGCGGTGTGATCTGTGCCATCTCGACCACCACCGTGATGAAGATGCCGAACCACAGCTTGTCGATGCCGGCCTGCTCGACCATGGGCAGGACAATGGCGATGGTCAGCACCACCATCGAGATGCCGTCGAGGAAGCACCCGAGGATGATGTAGAGGATGGCCAGCACCACGATCAGCGCCGCCGGCGAGAGGTTCATCGCCGCGATGGTCTCGGCGAGATGCCGCGGCAGCCCGGTGAAGCCCATCGCCAGCTTCAGGTAGGAGGCGCCGGCGAGGATGAGCAGGATCATGGCCGTCAGCCGGGTCGCGCCCATGACGCTGTCCCAGAAGGTCTGCCAGTTCAGCCGCCGCTGCAGTGCTGCAATCACGAAGGAGCCGACAACACCGAACGCGGCTGACTCGGTTGCCGTGGCGATGCCGGCATAGATCGAGCCCAGCACCAGCAGGATCAGCAGCACCACCGGGATCAAGGTCCGTGATTCGCTGAGCTTTTGTGCCAGCGGCATCGGCGGATCAGGCGGCGGCACCTTGGACGGATTGAGCAGCGCCCAACCGGCGACATATGCCATCATCAGGCCGGCCAGCATGATGCCGGGAATGACGCCGGCGGCGAACAGCTTGGCCACCGACACGTCGGCCTGCACACCGTACACGATCATGATCAGCGATGGCGGGATGAGCAGGCCCAAGGTACCGGCGCCCGACAGGCTGCCGATGGCGATGTCGTCGGGATAGCCGCGGCGCTTCAGCTCTGGCACCGTCATCTTGCCGATGGTGGCGCAGGTCGCGGCCGACGAGCCGCTGACCGCGGCGAAGATCGAGCAGCCGATGATGTTGGTGTGCACCAGCCGGCCTGGCAGTCGGCGCATCCAGGGTGCCAGCCCCCGGAACATGTCCTCGGAGATGGCGGTGCGGAACAGCACCTCGCCCATCCAAATGAACAGCGGCAGGGCGGTCAGCGTCCACGACGAGGTGTCGCTGAAGATGGTGGTGGCCATCGCGTCGCCGGCCGGCTTGGCCGGGGCGAAGATCCACATCACGGCGACCGAGACGCCGATCATGCTCAGCCCGATCCAGACGCCGGTGCCGAACAGGAAGAACAGGGCGGCGATGGCCAGCAGCGCGATTTGTGCGTCGATCGATCCCATGACGCAGCCCTCAGCGTTCGATATGCATGGCTTCTTCGCCGCTGGGCTCTTCCATCAGGGGGCCGCCCGTGGCCACGATGAAGAGCTGCTCGACGATGGCGATCACCAGCACGATCGCACCGATGGCCATGCCGAGCTGCGGGATCCACAATGGAATGGCAATCAGGCCGGTCGACAGATCGTTGAGCTCCCAGGAGACGTAGCACAGCCGTACGCTGAACCAGGCGAGGTAGCCGGCAAGCAGTACGCCCAGCCCCAGGCACCATAGTTCGGCAGCCCGCCGCGCACCGCCCTTGAGGCGTTGCAGGAACAACGTCACCCGGATGTGCTCGCCGCGGCCGAAGGTCGAGGCCATGGCCAGGAAGGCCGAGGCCAGCATGGCGTAGCCGGAGAATTCGTCGGCCGAGCGAGCGACGTAGTTGAAGAGATTGGGCAGGCCGAAGCTCTGCTCGAGCCACAGCCCGACACCGGGGCCGACCGAGTACAGCACGAAGGCCAGCAAGACGATCATGAAGACGCCGCCGAGCGCGCCGGTGACATCGTAGAGCTTGCGCAGATAGAAACGCATCGATCAGGACCGCTTGCCCGAGGAATGGACGCATCCGTCCTGCGATGTGCATGCTCGAAGGATGGACGGGGAGCTCAATGCAGGAAACGTGCTGACCACGGCGCGCCCGCCGCCGTCACGTCGTCGCAGGAGTGTGCGGCGGCAGGCACGGTACTCCGGTGGACTCACATCTTGCGATAGGCCTCGACCACTGATTTGCCGTCGGCGCCTGCCTTCTCCAGCCACTCATCGGTCAGCTTCTTGCCCAGGTCCTTGTATTCAGCGGCGAGCTTGGTTCCCGGCGGCTGGACTTTCATGCCGTTTTTGGCCAGCGTTTCGAGGAAGCCCTTGGCCAGCCGCTCGCTCTCGGCCCAGCCGGCGGCCTCCGCCTTCGCGGCTTCGCTCATGACCACCTTCTTCGTTGCGTCATCGAGCTTGTCGAACGCCGCCTTGTTCATCAGCACCAGATCCTTGGGCAGCCAGGCCTGCGTGTCGTAGAAGTGGGTGAGCTGCTCCCACACCTTGGAATCGACGCCGGTCGCGCCGGAAGAGATGAAGGAATCGACCTTGCCGGTCGCCAGCGCCTGGCTGAGTTCCGCCGCCTGGATGGTGATGGGCTGGGCCCCGGTCAGTTCGGCGATGCGCGAGGTGCCGCGGTTGTAGGCACGGAACTTCATACCCTTCATGTCGGCGAGGCTGTTGACCTCCTTCTTGGCGTAAAGGCCCTGCGGCGGCCACGGCACCGAGAACAGCACGATCATGCCCTGCGCCGCCAGCTTCTTCTCCAGCACAGGCTTCTGCGCTGCCCACAGCTTCTTCGCATCGGCAAAGCTGGTGGCGAGGAAGGGCACGACATCGACACCGTAGATCGGATCCTCGTTCTCGAAATTGGAGATCAGGATCTCGCCAATCGGTGCCTGGCCGGTCTGTACCGCGCGCTTGATCTCGGGCGCCTTGAACAGTGAGGCACCGGCGTGGATGGTGATCTCGAGCTTGCCGCCGGAGCCGGCTTTCACTGCATCGGCGAACTTCTGCATGTTGATGGTGTGAAAATTGGTGGCGGGATAGGCGGCGGGAAGGTCCCATTTGGTCTGCGCCATCGCGCTCGTCGTAGTCAGTGCCATCGCGCCAGCGCAGGCCAGCACCGTCATCCTGTCGATTTTCATGACGTCACACCCCTGTTTGACTCCCCCTGGATCGTTACATGGCGGACCAGTGCGGTGCAATGGTCCGCGGGTACTCCGAGAAGGCTTTGAAGGGGTGTACGCTATTGGGTGCCGCAGCCTCTCAGTGCCGCGTCGAGGATGCCGATCCCCGCATCCAGCTCCGATGGCTCGATGGTGAGCGGCGGCGCGATCCGCCAGACGGCATTGGGGCCGCCGGCCTTGTTGATGTTCAATCCCATATCCAGGCAGCGACGTGTCACGCGCTGCATGAGATCGTGCGCGGGACGTCGCGAATGGCGGTCTTGCACCAGCTCGACGCCGACCAGCAGGCCGCGGCCGCGGATATCGCCGATGACCTCGAACCGCTGCTGCAGTTCACACAGGCCCGTCATCAGATGCTGGCCGAGATCGCGCGCGCGATCGGCCAGTCGCTCCGCCGTGATCAGACGCACCACTGCCAGGCCGACCTCGGCGGTCATCGGATCCGACACGTGCGACGTATAGAAGGAGAAGGATTTGGTACGGGCATCAGCGTCGATAGCGTCGCTGGTGACGGTGGCGGACAAGGGAACGCCGGCACCGAGCGTTTTGGACAGGGTGATGACGTCGGGAACCACATCCTCGGACTCGAACGCGAACATCGATCCGGTACGCCCGAGGCCGGTTTGTGCCTCGTCGAAGATCAGCAGCATGCCGCGATCGGTGCAGAAGCGCTTCAAGCGTTTCAGGTAGCCCTCGGGCGGCACGATCATGCCGTTGGCGCTCTGGATGGGCTCGACGATCACGGCGGCGCCAGCACCGACGCTCCAGCCATCGAACAGTTCGAAGCCGACATCGAGACAGGTGCCCGTGCAGCGATCCTGGCAGTGCCGGATCGGGCAGCGGAAGGCGTTGGGCGGCGGCAGCGCAAACGTACCGGGCAGGGAGGGACCATAGCCGCGCCGCCCCGAGGCATAGGTGCTTGCCTGAGAGCCCGCTGTCATGCCGTGCCAGGAGCCGCTCAGCGCCGCGATCTCGAACCCACCGGTGTGGAGCTTGGCCAACCGGATGGCCGCTTCGTTGGACTCGCTGCCCGTGCTGAGGAACAGCGCCTTCTGTAAGGACGGCGGCAGCAGCGCGCAGAGCTCCTCCGCCAATTCGATGACAGCCGGTGCCAGCTTCGTGCTGTCGAGATGGATGACGTCGCGCGCTGCCTTTTCGAGTGCTGCCCGGATCGCCGGATGATTGTGGCCGATGGTGGCGCACATCTGGCCCGACGAGAAATCGAGAATGGCGCGCCCGGTGCTGTCGTACATGTAGGCGCCCGCCGCGCGCGTAATGATGACGTCGGCGAAGTCGCGGCCGTAGAACAACAGGTGTTTGCGTGCTGCGGCGCGCAGGGCGTCGGCCGTTCGAGGCTTGGTCTGATCGGTCATCTCACGAAATCCGTTCAACAGATGATGGATGAAACGGCAAACCGCTGATCTGAAAAAGTTCGAAATGATCAGCGATTCATGAAAACCTGTCATCTGTTGTCATGACCGGATCGCAATGCCTGCCAGATCATATCGTCCGCCACTGCGCAGCCTGATTGCTTTCGAGGCGGCAGCCCGCCTGTCGAGCTTCAATGCTGCGGCACAGGAACTTCACCTGACGCCGTCGGCCATCAGCCACCAGATTGCCGCTGTCGAACGGCTTCTCGGTGTCGCACTGTTCGCTCGCGTCGGACGCGGCGTCGAGCTGACACGGCTGGGCCGGCGATACCACGAACGCGTGCAGCGTATTCTGGCCACCCTCGAGGAAGCCGGCCGGGAGGTGGCCAACGCCAGTGCACCCGACGTCGTGACCATCCACACCCCGCCGTCGATCGCCAGCAAGTGGCTGCTGCCGTTGTTGCCTGCCTTCATGAAGGAGCAGCCGGGTATCGAGGTTCGGCTGACGGCGGAGACCGGACGGGCCGGCTTCAGCTGGGACGTCATCGACCTGGCGATCCTCTACACGGATGCACCGGCGGCCGACGGACATGCGACGCTGCTACTGGAAGAGGTCGTCCAACCGTTGTGCAGCCCCCGGATCCTGGCGGACAAGCCCGTCCGGTCGCCGGCCGACGTTCTCGATCACGTTCTCATTCACACCAACTACAACCTGTTCACTTGGAAGCAGTGGTTTGTCGCGCACGGCGTGGCGGGATACAGCCGGCATCGGGGCATCCAGATCGACCCGTCCCACGTTGCGATCGAGGCCGCCGCAAAGGAGTTCGGCATCGTTCTGGAAAGCGACGTTCTGGCGCACGACGAGATCGCTTCCGGACGGCTGGTGGCGCTGCTGCGGGAAACAGCGGTGAAGCGCGGCGCGTATAGGCTGGCGTGGTCATCCGGCAGGCCGTTAAGCCAGAGCGCCAAGGTGTTCCGGGATTGGCTTCTCATTGCGGCGCACGAACGGCACGGCGGACCACGGCGAGCACCCCGGCGATCGGGTCCTGGCCGACGCTCTAAGTGAGCGTGAACGCCTCGTGCACGGCACTCTGGAAGCCGCCGCCCATCACCGGCCCGCCGCCCGCGACATAGATCCAGTCGCCAATGGCAACGGCGCCCAGGCCGTGACGTGGCGTTGCCATCGGGGCATACGCTTCCCACCGATCGGCCGCCAGATCGTAGGCTTCGTTCTGCGCGAAGACGCGGTTGGCGCCTTCGCCGCCCATGCAGAAGATGCGGCCGCGATGAACCACGGCACCATGGCCCGAGCGTGCCGTGGGCAACGGGTTGCGCAGGCGCCAGCGATCTTCCTTGGTCTCGTAGGTGTGGTGGAAGTTGGAGTTGGTGTAGAACGTATCGACGCGGCCGCCGGTCACGTGGATGCGGTTGTCGACGGCGACAGTTCCCGTGTGATCACGCCCCGTGGGCAGCGGCGCGCGTTCGCTCCAACGGTCGGCGGTTGGGTCATAGACCAGATGCCAGTCGATCGAGCGGCGCTTCTCGAAGCCCTCGCCGATGGCGCCGCCGACGGCGTGGATCTTGCCCTCGAAGCCGACGCACGCCATGGCGCCGCAGGCCTGCGGCAGCGGTGCGATCTTCGACCATTGTGCGCCGTCGGCGCCGAAGACGAAGCATTCGTTGTGCGGCGTGTGGTTCTGGCCGAGGAAACCGCCGATAGCGTAAAGCCGGTCATCCAGCGTCGCGACACCGACATGATTGGCGCCGCGCGGTATCGGTTCAGCGGCAATCCATTTGTCGGCGGCGGGATCATAGACGTGGTGATAGGGCCGGTCGACGCGCTGCTCGCCATAGCCACCGACCAGATGCATCTGGCCCTTGAGTGCCGTTGCCCAGGCCATCTCGCTGCGCGGCAGCGGCAATGGTTGGCGCGCGACCCAGCGACCCTGGATGGCGGCCTTGGGCGCGAGGCTGTCGTAGACGCGTTGAGTGGCCGCCGCCTCGGGCTCGCCCACACGCCCGGGTTGGTTCAGCCGCTCGTAGAGCGGCCCGTGCTGCTCGTGCTGGGCCTGCGCACGGGACGCGATCAGCGTCGCGACACCGCCGGCGATGATGGTGCGACGACCAGGGGCGTGCATGCATGAGCTCCGTTCGGCGTCAGTTGAGCTTGATGTCAGCAGCCTTGGCGATAGCCGTCCAGCGCGCGATGTCGTCGGCGATGCGGCGTGCGTACGCCTGCGGTGTCGAGCTCACGGCGTCGATCCCGAGGCTGGCGTAGCGCTCGCGCACGTCGGGCAAGCGCATGACCTCGGCGATTTCCTGCTGCAGGCGCTGGATGATCGGGGCCGGCGTGCCGGCCGGCGCCACGATGCCCGTCCACAACGTGATCACCATGTCGGGAATACCGGCCTCGGTCATGGTCGGCACGCCGTCGAAAGCCGGATGCCGTGCCGCCGACGTGACGGCCAGCGCCCGGATCGTGCCGCCTTGCAGGCCGGCCGAGATCGGGCCTGCGTCCGAGATGGTCATGATCACGGTGCCGGTCGCCACGGCGGCCACAGCATCGCCGCTGCCCTTGAAGGGGACATGCACGAACTTGCTGGCTGTCTTCTGGTTGAACAGCTCGGCGGCGAGCTGGAACGGGGCGGCGCTCGACGCGTAGTTGGCATCTTGCGGGCGCGCCTTGGCATGAGCGATCAGTTCCGGCACGGTTTTCACCGGCAGCGATGCGGTAACGGCCAGCACCAGGGGAAACTCGGCGATCAGCGACACCGGCGCGAAGTCATCGCGCGGCGCGTAGGGCAGCTTGCTGTAGATCGCCGGATTGATGGTCATCGGGCCGCTGGGCGCGACCAGCAGGGTGTAGCCGTCGGGCGGCGCCTTGGCGACGAACTCGGCGGCGATGATCGACTGGGCGCCGGCCTTGTTCTCGACCACGACCGGCTGACCGAGGCGGTCTTGCAGCTTGGCCGCCACGATGCGCGCCATGACGTCGTTGCCGCCGCCCGGGCTGTAGCCGACGACCAGCCGGATCGGCTTGGTGGGGTAAGTCTGAGCCAGAGCGGCCGATGCCGCCAACGCGACTACAGCCGCGACGACTATTTGAATAAAGCGCACCACGTCCCCCTCTCATTTTGTTTCGGCGTCGTTATCGCGCCGACCGCACCAACCGCGCGCCGTCGACCAATGCCATCATCTTGCGGCGCGCCAGTCCGCGCGGCAGAGCCGAGAAGCCGCAATCGGCGGTCAGGCGAAGCTTCTCCGCCGGCGCATGCCGCAGACAAAGCTCGATGCGCTTGGCGACGGCTTCCTTCGGCTCCAGACGGAAGTTCTTCACATCGATCACGCCGACGGCGACGTCGAAGCGCCGCGCCAGCTCGGCGATCAGCTCGACCTGCGCCATTTCGCGATTGGCGAATTCGAGCGAGACCTCGTCGGCCTTCAGCGACACCAGACCGGGCATCAGCCGCGCAATGTCGCGGTCGGCCATAGGACGGCCGGCATTGTTGCCGAAGCAGACATGCACGCCGCGGCGGAAGGCGAAACCGGCCAGCGTGCGGTTGATCACGGCAACGCAGTCGTCGAGCGACAAGCCAAGCGGTGTTTCCGGCAAACCCGGCTCGTCGAGCTGGACGTAGTCGGCGCCATCGGCAGCCAGGCCCTCCAGCTCTGTGCGCACGATGCCGACCAGCGCGTCGATGGTCTCGCCCACGTCGTGACCGGCGACCATCATGAAGCCCGCGAACGTCACCGGACCCGGCAAGGCCACCTTGAGACGGCGCCCAGGCGCCAGGCGCTTGAGCGTGCGAAATTCGCCCACGACGCCCAGGCCGCGTGGCGCCGTGACCGCAGCCTCGACCGCGAAATGCGGCGCCATGTCATAGCCGGGCACGCCCAGCTTGCGGCCGGGCGGCACGCGCTTGAGCCCGTGCAGATGCTGGAACATCTCGAAGACGAAGCGCTGGCGGTGCAATTCGCCGTCGCTGATGATGTCGAGGCCGGCCTCGATCTGATCAGCGATCGCCAGCCGCGTCGCGTCCTCGAACATCTCGTCGATGTCAGCCGGCCCGAAGTCGCCCTCGCGCATGCGCGCCCGGCCGGACACGAACCAGCCGGGCGAAGCATAGCTGCCGACTCCCATCGTCGGCAGAAGTGGCAAGGGCTGCATGCGGTCGCTCCGGTTCCCTGCGGCCGGATTCGCACCGGCCGCAGGGACGTATGGAACGTCAGGACATCAGCCGGCGCAAGAACCGCAGGCTCAGGTGGCGGGATGCGCCGCGACCGGATCGCGAGTCACGGGTGCGTGCGGCTGTTGCGCCGAGGGTCGCGGCGGGCTGGCCGCTTCTGCCGGCAGGCCGGCGAAGCGACGCAGGGCCTGGGCCATCTGCACGCGGCCCGACACGCTCGTGATCACGACGTCGACCATGGTGAACGACGAGTGGAAGTGCCCCTTCGCCTGCAGCTGCTCGACCGGCACGCCGGCTTTGGCCATGGCCTCGGCGTAGGCGATGCCTTCGTCACGCAGCGGGTCGAACTCGCAGGTGACCACGAACGCCGGCGGCAGGCCCGCCACCTTGCCGCGCAGCGGCGAGACGCGCGGGTCGGTGCGGTCGGCGGGTGAGCAGTACAGGTCCCAGAACCAGTACATCAGCGAGCGCGTCAGGAAGTAGCCCGTCGCGTTGTCGACATACGAGGGCCGGTCGAACGTGCAGTCGGTGACCGGGCACACCAGCAGCTGGCCGGCGATCGGCGGACCCTTGCGGTCACGCGCCAGCTGGCAGGTGACGGCGGCCATGTTGCCGCCGGCGCTCCAGCCGGCCACGGATACCGGCCCCGGCTTGCCACCCAGTTCGGCCGCGTGCGCCGCAATCCAGCACAGGGCGGCGTAGCTGTCCTCGGCCGCAGTGGGGAAGCGATGCTCCGGCGCATGCCGGTAGCCGACGCTGACGAAGATCATGTCCGTGCGGCGGCACATGTCGCGGCAGAACGGGTCGTCGGACTGTTCGTCGCCCAGCACCCAGCCGCCGCCGTGGAAGTAGACCACGATCGGATGCGGTCCCGGCGTCGCCGGCCGGTACAGCCGGTAGGGCAATGGACCGTCGGTGCCGGGCAGCGTGCCGTCGATGACGTCGCCGACCGGCCGGCCGGCCGGACGGGCGGCGTTGAACTGGGCCAGGAAGTCGCGCGCGCCCTGGGCGCCGAAGGACTCCAGCGGCGGCAGTTTCATGTCCGCCAGCGCGTTCAGCACCAGGCGCACATCAGGCTGCAGGCGCACGATCTCGCCGTCGTTGCATTGCTCGGCACCGTTCGGTCCGGTGAGCCGGAAGCCCAGCATGCCGCGCGCGACGACTTCGTTGCAGATGCCGCGATAGGGGCCGACACCGCCGGTGTAGGGCATCACGCCCAGTGCTTTGCCGGGCACGTTGGCGCCCGTGTACCAGGTGTTGGCCAGCCGGTGCAGGGTGATCATCGAGCAGTCGGCATTGTGCCGTTGCCAGCCCGCTTGTGCGGTGTCGGTGGCCTCGATCGTGGTGAAGCCGGCCTGGCGCAACTCGACCAGACGGTCGGTGATCCAGTCGACGTGCTGCTCGATCGACACCATCATGTTCGACAACACCGACGGGCTGCCCGGGCCGGTGATCATGAACAGGTTGGGGAAGCCGGCGACCGTGAGGCCGAGATAGGTCTGTGGACCGTTCGCCCAGACCTCGCCGATCGACTTGCCGCCGCGACCCGAGATGGGATGCACGGCGGTGATGGCACCGGTCATGGCGTCGAAGCCGGTCGCGAAGACGATGGCATCGACGTCGATGCTGCGGCTGTCGGTCTGGATGCCGGTGGCCGTGATGCGCTTGATCGGCTCGCGCCGCAGGTTCACCAACGTGACGTTGGGCCGGTTGTAGGTGGCGTAGTAACCGGTGTCGAGGCACGGCCGCTTGGAGCCGAAGGGATGATCGCGCGGGGTCAAAGCCTCGGCCGTTTCGGGGTCATTGACGGCAGCGCGGATCTTCTCGCGCAGCATGTCAGACACCAGGGTGTTGCCGTCGACGTCCACGGCCTGGTCGGCCCAGAGCTGGGTGAGCATCACCACCAGGTCGCCGGCCGCCCAGGCTTTCTCGAAGCGCGCGCGGCGTTCGGTGTCGGTCAGCTGCCAGCTATGGTCGGTCGCGGGCGGCAGCGGCACGCCCGCCATTGACCAGCGCGCGGCTTCACGGAAGGCGGGGGTGTCCTTGTCGCGCGTCTCGACGCGATCGGCGGGCGACGGACCGTTGTGCGCCGGCAGCGCGAAGTTCGGCGTGCGCTGGAAGACCGTGAGGTGGGCTGCCTGCTGCGCGATCAACGGGATCGACTGGATCGCCGACGAGCCGGTACCGATCACCGCCACGCGCTTGCCGGCGAGGTTAACGTCCTCATGCGGCCAGCGACCGGTGAAGTACACGGCGCCCTTGTAGTCGCTATAGCCGTCGATCTCCGGCGGCTTGGGCAACGACAGGCAGCCGCTGGCCATGACGTAGAAGCGGCAGGACACCGGTGCGCCGGCGCTGGTGTCGAGTCGCCAGCGCTGCGTGGCGTCATCCCACGTCGCGCTGTTGACCCGGGTGCCGAAGCGGATGTCGCGGCGCAGATCGTAGCGATCGGCGACGAAGCCGAGATAGCGCAGGATCTCGGGCTGGGTGGCGTATTTCTCCGACCACGTCCACGCCTTCTCCAGCTCGGGATCCCAGGTGTAGCTGTAGTCGGTGGTCTGGATGTCGCAGCGCGCACCGGGATAGCGGTTCCAATACCACGTGCCGCCGACATCGGTACCGGTCTCCAGGCCCACGGCGGAGAAGCCTGCCTTGCGCAGGCGGTGCAGCAGGTAGAGGCCGGCAAAACCGGCGCCCACGACTGCGACATCCACTTGCTGCGCACCGTTTGCGACTGCTGCGTTTGCCATCGCTTCCTCCCTTTCGTGGATGCTGATTTTCAGCGTGAAGCCTGACTCAAACCGTGCGGTGTCGCATTGAAAAAACGGGAAGGAAAAAAGCGGCCCTGGGAGCCGACTGCCACCTCACGGCAACGTGACGCACTCTTGTCGCTCTCGTCGGTCGTCCCTTGCTCGGGACGACGGGCTGTCGTCGGCCGCGTGCCTAACTACGACGCGGCGCTGGCGATCGGGGCGGCGCCTGAGAACGTGACGCCCTCATAACCGCTTCCGGCGACCCGGTTAATGCGCGTGACGTACTTGGGCGCACCGCCGTTGTAGATCATGGGGCGGAAGCGGCCTTCCTCGTGGCCGGCGACGTTGGAGTTGTAGCCGGTGAACCAGGACTTCGCGCGACGCATCAGCATCATGGCGTACATGTCGTTGACATGACGGGTCCACTCGTCCTCGGCCTCCTGCGTGGCTTCGGCGCGCGCGTAACCGTTCGCCCAGATGTGCTCCAGCAGCGCGGTGCACCAGTTGACGCCGGTCTCGATGCCGCGCGGGTAGTTGGTCGAGGCCGAGCCGCTTTGCGGCCCGTTGGGCATGATCAGGTTCGGGAAGCCGTGGATGAAGATTCCGAGATAGGTCGACGGGCCATCTTTCCACTTCTCGCGCAAGGTCTGGCCATTGATGCCGCGGATATCGATGCGATCATAGGCACCGGTGATGGCGTCGAAGCCGGTGGCATAGACGATGATGTCGAAATCGTAGTCGCGCTCGGTGGTGCGCAGCCCGGTCTCCGTCACGCGCACCAGTGGCGTCTCGCTGATATCCACCAGCTTGACGTTGTCGCGGTTGTAGGCCTCGAAGTAGTTGGTCTCCATCGGCACGCGCTGCACGCCGAACCCGTGATCCTTCGGAATCAGCTTCTCGGCGACCTTGGGGTCCTTCACGCGCTGGCGGATGCGGTCGGCAATATATTCCGAGAACTCGGCGTTGGCCTTCTCGTCCATGAAGATCTCACGGAAGTTCGCCAGCCAGATCGCAAAGCCCGGCGTGCGATAGAGGCGGTCCCACAGCGCCACGCGCTCCTCGCGCGGAACCTCGTAGAAGCCGCGCCGGTCGGGCTCGTGCACGAAGCCGCCGGGGGTACGGGCGCAGGTCGCGAAGATCTCGTCATAGCGGGCGCGGATGGCGGCCATCTCCGTCTCGGAGATCGGCGCGTTGTTGAGCGGCGCGCTCCAGTTGGGACGGCGCTGGAACACGGTGAGATGGCCGACCTTGTCGGCGATCTCGCCGATCACCTGGATGCCGGTCGCGCCGGTGCCGACCACGGCGACCCGCTTGCCCGTCATGTCGACCGGCTCGTGCGGCCAGTGGAAGGTATGGAACGCCTGGCCCTTGAACGAGCCCAGGCCCTCCAGCCGCGGCAGGGTCGGGATCGACAGCAGGCCGAGCGTCAGGACCAGGAAGCGGCAGGTGAGGTCGCGGCCGTCCGAGACGCGCACGTGCCACAGGTTCTCGGCCTCGTCGTAGCGCGCCCCATCGACCCGGCAGTTGAACTGCATGTACTTGCGCAGATCGAACTTGTCGGCGACGTGGTTGAGGTAGCGCAGGTTCTCGGGCTGGCCGGAGAACTTCTCCTTCCAGTGCCATTCGTCGAGCAGCTCGCGCGAGAAGGAGTAGCCGTAGGTGTAGCTCTCCGAATCGAAGCGCGCACCGGGATAGCGGTTCCAGTACCAGGTGCCT
>DATEIF010000602.1:0-3264 GCA_035279205.1 Vineibacter sp. | reverse complement strand
TTCGCTGGCTTCGAGCCGGGCGCGCTCCTCCGGGTGCTCGGCGAAGGCCAGCAGGCTGCCGCTCATGGTGTTGCGCGTGGTGTCGTTGCCGCCGACCAGCAGCAGGGCGAAGTTGCCGATGAACTCCTTCGTCGGCATGTCCCGCGTCGCGTCCGAGTGGGCCATCATCGAGATCAGGTCGAACTTCGGCGGCGCGTTCACGCGCTCGTTCCACAGCCGCGCGAAATACTGCCCCATCCGGTCGAGCTCGGCGAAGCGCTCCTCGTCCGAGCGCACGGGCGCGTCCGGCGCCGCGATATTGGCCACGGCGACATCGGACCAATAGGTGAGCTTGCGCCGATCCTCCCACGGGAAGTCGAATAGGGTCGCCAGCATCATCGTGGTGAGCTCGATCGAGACCCTGTCGACCCAGTCGAACGTCTCGTTGCGCGGCAGGCCGTCGAGCACGTTGGCGGTGCGCTCGCGGATGGTGGCTTCCATGTTGGTGAGGTTGCTGGGCCCTACGATCGGGCTCACCGTGCGGCGACGCACCGTGTGCAGCGGCGGGTCCATGCGAATGAAGCTCACCACGTCGCGACCCAGCGGCGAGTCGGCGATCTGGATTCCGCCTACCTCCGACGACGACGAATAGACCGCGTGGTTCAATTCGACGGCCATGATGTCGTCGTAGCGGGTCACCGACCAGTAGGGGCCGTACGGGCTCTCGGGGCAGTAGTGGACCGGATCCTCGCGCCGCAGCCGCGCGAACAGCGGCTGCCAGGTGTCATCCATGTAGAGCTGTGGATTGCTGACGTCGATCGCCTCGGTCGGCGGGAAGTCGTCGACCACGGGCTGTAGAGACATCGGCGACCTCCCTCTCAGTTGCCTTCATGGTGAGCTTGTCGAACCATGAAGGCGTCGCACAGGCAGCGGTGCGTCCGCTTCATGGTTCGACAGGCTCACCATGAAGCGATTGAAGCCTGGTGCTGGCCTGCCCGTTTAAAGGCTCTCCAGCACCCGCTTGATGAAGCCGTTAGCATGGGCCCTGTCGATCCAGCGCACAACCGCCACCAGATCATGCTCGGGATCGATCCAGAGGATGTGCGAGCCCCAGCCCATCGCGAAGAAGCTGCTCTCCGGTGCCGCGGGATACTGCTTGCGGTTCGTGTTGAGCCACCACATCAGGCCGTAGAACGGCGCCACTGCACAGGGCCGGCGCAGTTCGGCGCACCAGCCTTCCGGCAGCAGGCGCCGGCCATTCCACACACCGTCGGCGGCAACCAGCTGCGCGACGCGCGCATGATCGCGGGCGCTGATGACGATGCCGCCGCCCCAGTGCCCGCCGCCGGGAACCGACACCATCGGCGTGCCGTCGATGTCGACGGTGGCATTGCGATAGCCGTCCCAGCGCCAGGTGGTCGAGGCGCCGATCGGATCCATGATGCGGCGCTTGAGCACCGAGGGCAGCGGCTCGCGGAAGCGCTGCAGCAGCGACAGCGCCAGGCGGTTGACGCGCACGTCGTTGTATTCCCAGAAGGTGCCCGGCGGCTGCAGGGCGCGGAAGGTGCCCTTGGCCGGCGCCGCCGCGGTCACGCCGACCTGGCGGTGGCGGTCGATCATGTCGGGTTTGTCGAACAGCGTGCCTTCCCATTCGCTGGTCTGCTGCAGCAGATGGCGCCAGGTGATGTCGCGGTTCTGCGCACTCTCGAAGCCGCTGTCGCGTCCGCCCTCGCCGACCCGGTCATCCAGGCTGCCGATCAGGCCGTCACCGACCGCAAGACCCGCCAGCACGGCGAGATAGCTCTTGGCGACGCTGAAGGTCATGTCGGGCCGGTCGGCATCGCCCCATTCGGCCACGATCTGCCCGTGGCGCAGGATCAGGCCGGCGGGACCGCCACGCGGGGTCACCGGTCCAAGGATCTCATCATCCGGCGCCCGCTCGCCGGCCTCGGCGGTGAGGCAGAAGCGGCCGTCGGGATTGTAGAGGCTCTGCGGCCAAGGCGATCCATGCGCCTGCACGAACGCAACGGCCTGGGCGAGACGCCCGCCATCCATACCAGCGACACGCGGCTCGACCGTGCGCATCATGTCCAGCGCTGCAACATCGTTCATCGCTTCTGCCTCTCCTGCCGTCGCTCTGGGCCCAGCCATGCTAGGGTATGGTACGCGCTATTTCCTCGAGGAGGGAACATGGCAGACATTCGCATCGCATTGATTGGCGGCGGCATGCACGCGCCGGCCCATATCCGCGGTGCCGCCGGCGCGCCCGGCGTGCGGCTGTCGGCGATCGCCGATCCCAGTCCCGCTGCCAAGGCCGTGGCCGAGAAAGCGGGCTTGCCGTGGTTTGCCGACCATCACGCGCTGCTGGCGGGCGATCGTCCCGACGCAGCGATCGTGGCGACACCGAACGTGCTGCACGTGCCGGTGGCGCTGGACTTCATCGCCGCCGGCATCCCGGTACTGGTCGAGAAGCCGATCGCCGATACGGTGGCCGACGCGCGTCGCCTGTCCGATGCCGCGCAGGCCGCCGGCGTGCCGCTGCTGGTGGGCCACCACCGTCGCCACAATCCGATCGTCCGCCGTGCCCGCCAGCTCATCCGCGATGGCGCGCTGGGCCGTCTCGTGTCGGCCACCGTGCTGGCGACGTTCCTGAAGCCCGATGCGTATTTCAACGTGGCGTGGCGACGCCAGCCCGGCGGCGGACCGGTGCTGATCAACCTGATCCACGAGATCGACCTGCTGCGTTTTCTCTACGGCGAGATCGCGAGCATCCAGGCGATCACGGCCAACGCCGTACGCGGCTTCGAGGTCGAGGATACGGCGGCGATCCTGCTGCACTTCGCCAACGGCGCGCTGGGCACCATCACCCTGTCCGATGCGGCGGCGGCGCCGTGGACGTGGGATCTTGCCGCCGGCGAGAACCCGGCGTTCTTCAAGCCCGACGGCGTGGAGACCCACTTCTTCTGCGGCACCGGAGGCGCGCTCACCCTGCCGGCGCTCAACCACTGGCGCTATCCCGGTGCGCGCGGCTGGCACGAGACCATCACCGCCAGCCCGGTGGCGATCGAGACCGCCAATCCCTACGACGAGCAGCTGCGCCATTTCGCGGCCGTCATCCGCGGCAGCGAGGAGCCGGTGATCTCCGGTCACGACGGCACGCGCACGCTGGAGGCGACGCAGGCCGTTCTCGAGGCGGCCAAGACGCGGCAACCGGTGGTGCTGTCGTCCTGAGGGCCTGTCATCCCGAGCGCAGCGAGGGATCTCCTGGTTGCGAGGACACGGTCT
>DATEIF010000601.1:0-8933 GCA_035279205.1 Vineibacter sp. | reverse complement strand
GGCTATCGCTCATCAGGCCCGCCTCGCTGCCGGCAGCTCGCACCGGCGGAAAAACAAGACCCCCGATTCGAAAGAAATCGGGGGTCCCGGATTTTGGTAGCTGGGGGCGGGCTCGAACCGCCGACCCCGGCATTATGAGTGCCGTGCTCTAACCAGCTGAGCTACCCAGCCCTACGGGCGGGCTTGGTAATGATACCGGGGCGCGAGGTCAAGTCTCTCCAACGACCGGCGTCGACGACAGGATCGTGCCGCCCCCCAACACGCGCTCCCCCGCCGCGCGGTCATAGACCACGCAGGCCTGGCCCGGCGCCACGCCGAACTCAGGGGCATCGAAATGAACCGCGACCCCGTCGCCGTCACGCCGGATCGTCGCCGGCCGCAGGGGTTGGCTCGAACGCAGGCGAACTTGGACGGCAAGGCCGTCGCCGGACAGCGGCTCATCACCCAGCCAGTTCACCGAGCCGATACGGATCGCCGCGCGGGCCAGCGCCTCGCGCGGCCCCACGACCACCTGCCTGCGCGCGGCGTTCAGGCGCACCACGTACAGGGGCACGTTGTCCGTGCCCGCACGGCCGTCGATGTGCAGGCCGCGCCGCTGGCCGACCGTGAAATGCACGATCCCCGGATGCGTTCCGACAACCTGGCCGTGCAGGTCGACAATGTCGCCGGCTTCGATCGCTTCGGGGCGCAGGCGCGCCACGACGCCGGCATAGTCGCCGTCCGGGACGAAGCAGATGTCCTGGCTATCGGGCTTGTCGGCTACCGCCAGGCCGTACTGCTCGGCCAGCGCCCGCGTCTGGGCCTTGCCCATGGCACCTAACGGAAAGCGCAGCAGGTCCAGCTGCGCCCGGGTCGTGCCGTACAGGAAATAGCTCTGGTCCTTGGCCGGATCGATGGCACGGCGCAGCTCCGCACCGCGTGCACCCTGGGTCCGTCGAACGTAGTGCCCCGTCGCCAGGGCGTCTGCATCGAGGTCGCGTGCCGTTGCCAGCAAGTCGCGGAACTTCACGGTACGGTTGCAGGCGATGCAGGGAATTGGCGTCTCGCCGCGGACATAGGCGTCGGCAAAGGCATCGATCACATCGGCCTTGAATCGGCTTTCGTAGTCCAGCACGTAGTGCGGGATGCCGATCCGCTCGGCCACCTGGGCCGCATCATAGATGTCCTGGCCGGCGCAGCAGGCACCCTTGCGCGCCGCCGCGGCACCCTGGTCGTAGAGCTGCAGGGTCACGCCGATGACGTCAAAACCCTGCTGCTTCAGCAGGGCTGCCGTCACCGACGAGTCGACCCCGCCCGACATGGCGACAACCACGCGGGTGCGGCACGGCTCCTTGTCGATATCCAGGGCGTTCATGGCGCCGGTATAGGCCAGAAACCGGGCCAATCAAGGGCGTTGAGGCAACACCCGTCAGGCAAATACGCCCGTCACCGTGCGGGCGGCGGCGGGCTGCCCTCACGGGCCAACCGGGTCTTTTCGCCACCTTCGATGATCGTGACGCGATCACCGGTCTGCAGGCCCGCTTCGTTGGTCTGCACCACATTGATCACCGGGCCGTTGTCCACCTGCACGATGAACCGCGTTCCCTGACCACGGGTGATTCCACGCTCGATGGCATTGCCGGCGATCGCGCCAACGATCGCGCCGCCGACACCAGCCAGGATGCTACCAGTCCGGCCGTGCGCCAGCGACGCACCGATCGTACCACCGGCAACGCCGCCGCCCAGGGTGCCGAGACCCGAGCTGGTACCGGATATGGGCACGTCCTCGACCGAGATGATGCGGCCCGACTGGACGATACCGCCGCGTTGCATTTCGCCGCGACTATACGTCTCGCCCGTGTAGGATGGACCGCAAGCCGTCAAGGTCAGCGACAGCACCGCGGCCGCCAGCATGGTCGGCGTACGGGCAATCACTCGCGCGCTCATGAACACCTCTCCCCAGAAGCGATTCCTTTTGATCTGCGAATACGGCCAAAATCGGGCGCTCACCCAACAATGGCACGCTTCACATTATCCCCGTTCTTCGATCCAGGCCGCCTGGATGGCCTCCAGGATCTTTTCGTTGGAGCGGTTGGGGTCGTCCTCGAACATCGGCAGTTCCGTCACCCACCGATGCAGGTCGGTGAAGCGCAGATTGACGTTGTCATCGTCAGGATGCCGCTCTTCCAGCTCGATGGCGATGTCGCGTACGTCGACCCACTTCAGCTTGCGCATCGCGTCCCCCACCTCGTCACTTGTCGACCATCATGTTGCGCGTAGCGGCCGGCAGCTTGACGGTCAGGCCATCCAGCTCCGGCGTGATCTTGATCTGGCATCCCAGGCGCGAGGTGTGCGTCAGGCCGAAGGCCAGATCGAGCATGTCCTCCTCGTCCTCGCTCGCTTCCGTCAGCTTGTCGTACCACGCCTTGTCGACGACCACGTGGCAGGTCGAGCAGGCCAGCGATCCTTCGCAGGCACCTTCGAGGTCGATGCCGTTGCGGTGCGCGATTTCGAGCACGGACAAGCCCAGCGGCGCATCGACCTCCTTGCGGTTTCCGTTTTTCTCGATGAAGACCATCTTTGGCATCACAAACTCCGTACGGCGACGCCCCGCGCGTCAACCGACCTTCGATTCAAGCTGGTCCAGCGACAGGCCCGACAGCGCCGAGCGGATGCCGCGGTCCATGCGCCGTTCGGCAAAAGCCTTGGAACGCTCCTCCAGCGCCTGCGCCGCGGCGCCGATCGCGTCACGATCGGTGCCGGCGATAGCGGCGCGCAACCGCGTTGCATCGGCATCGAGATCGGCACGTTCCGATGCGTTCAGCAGATCGGCATCGACCGCCAGCGCCGCGTCCAGCGCCAGCAACAAGCGCTCGGCCTCGACGCGCGCCTCGACCAGCAGGCGGCCTTCCATGTCGTCCTGTGCATGCTCCAGGCTGTCGTACAGCATGCGCGCCATATCTTCCTCGGAGATGCCGTAGGTCGGCTTCACCTCGATGCGCTGCGCCACGCCCGTGGTCTTTTCCTGGGCGGCGACCGCCAAAAGCCCATCGGCATCGACCGTGAAGGTGACGCGGATGCGCGCGGCGCCGGCGGCCATCGGCGGAATGCCGTGCAGCTCGAAGCGCGCCAGGCTGCGGCAGTCGGCTGCCATCTCGCGCTCGCCCTGCACCACGTGCAGAGCCATGCCGCCCTGCCCGTCCTGGTAGGTGGTGAATTCCTGGGCCAGCGAAACAGGGATCGGCGTGTTTCGCGGGATCACCTTCTCGACGATGCCGCCCATGGTCTCGATGCCCAACGACAGCGGCGTCACGTCCAGCAGCAGCGTGTCGGAGCCGACCGTCAGGGCTTCCGCCTGCAGCGCTGCGCCCAGGGCCACGACCTCATCGGGATCGATGTCGGCCAAGGGCTGCTTGCCGAACAGCGCCGCCACCCGGCGGCGAACCAGGGGCACGCGGGTGGAGCCGCCGACCAGCACGACGCCGTTCACATCCGCCGGGTCAAGCGCTGCATCGGCCAGAACCCGCGCGCAGATACCGATGGTGCGATCGACTAGCGGGGCGATGAGCGATTCGAAATCACCGCTGGCGATCACGTGGCGGGAGGCAATGCCGCCCAGCACAAGGCTGACCTCGGCCTGCGCAGCATCCGTCAGTGCTTCCTTGGTCCGCCGCGCCGCTAGCAGCGCGATCTTGGCTTCGCCGGCGCTCGATGCCCCGGGCTGTCCGAGCGCGGCCCGCTCGGCCAGCGCCCGCTCGGCCAGCGCGTGATCGAAATCGTCGCCGCCCAATGCCGCGTCGCCGCCGGTCGCCAGGACCTGGAACACGCCCTTCTCCAGGCGCAGCAACGAGAAGTCGAACGTGCCGCCACCCAGGTCGTAGACCGCGTAGACGCCCTCGACCGCCTTATCGAGGCCGTAGGCCAGCGCCGCCGCCGTCGGCTCATTGACCAGCCGCATCACCTCGAGACCGGCCAGCCGCGCCGCATCACGTGTCGCCGTGCGCGCGGCATCATCGAAATAGGCCGGCACGGTAACTACAGCGCGTTCGATGGTCTTGCCCAGCGCCACCTCGGCGCGCAGCCGCAGCGCCCGTAGGATGTCGGCCGAGATCTCGACTGGCGTGCGCGCCCGGCCGCCGATGCGCAGGCGTACCATATCGGTCTCGCCGCTGCCCGGCTCAACGACAGCCGCGCGCACCTCGCCCAGCACGGCCACGTCGGCAGCGCCACGCCCCATCAGCCGCTTGATCGACGACGCAATGCGGTCCGGCTCTTGTGCCAGGCGCTCCTGCGCTGCGGTGCCGACATCGACCTGGCCGTCGGGGCCATAGTAGACCACCGACGGCACCAGCGACGCACCGTGATCGTCGCGCAGCGCCTCGGGCTTGCCGTCACGCGCCACGGCAACGACCGAGTTGGTCGTTCCCAGGTCGATGCCAATGGCCAGCGCGTCCTCGCCGGCGTGCGGCAGCGGCGTCTCGCCAGGCTCATGGATCTCAAGCAGCGTCATTGACCTGATGCACCCAGGTTGAAGCGGCGGGCGCGCGCCTCTTCAGTGAATTTATCGAGGTAGGCAAGGCGCAATATCGCCGCGCGCACCCCGCTCGCGTCGTTGGCGGCAAAGAGCGCCGAAAGCCCGCGCAGCAGCGCGGCCCGCTCCTCGTCAGCGGCAGTGGCCAGCGCCTGGACGGCCGGTACCGTCGTCGCCTCCGCCAGGGCCTCGCGCCGCTCCATCGCCTCCATCAGCAGGTCCGGGTCGTCGATCGTGCGACCATCGCCGGGCAGATCGACGCCCAGCTGCAGCGCCAGATAGCGGGCGCGCCGCAGCGGATTCTTGAGCGTCTCGTAGGCGTCGTTCAGTGCCGCCGCCTGCTGTTGCGATACCGCCTTTTCGCGTGCCGTCTTGCGCGCGAAACGGTCAGGATGCAGCTGGCGCTGCAACTCGAAATAGCGCCGATCAAGGCTCGCCAAGTCGACATCGAAGCCGCGCGGCTGGCCCAGGCGCGTGAAGTGGTCGCTCTGGCCCGGCGGTTGCACCAGGCCGCACGCGGCGCAGAACGCGGCGGCGTCCGCTGCCGCTGTGCCGCACGACCAGCACACGGCGGTCTCGGGGGCCGTCGCGGCCGCGGTTGACATGATCATTTTGCCTATCCTGCCCGGACGATCCCCTGCCGCCGGGATCTCACACGTGGAAGGATTCGCCGCAGCCGCAGCGGCCTTTCTCATTGGGGTTCTTGAACACGAACCCGGTCTTCAGCTTCTCCTCGACATAGTCCATCTCGGTGCCGATCAGGAACAGAGTCGCCTTGGGATCGACCAGCAGGGTGATGCCCTGGGCCTCGACGACCTCGTCCTTCGGACCCTTCTCATCGGCATATTCCAGCGTGTAGGACAGCCCCGAGCAGCCCTTGGTGCGCACGCCGATGCGCACGCCGGCCGTCGGCTTGCCGCGTTGCGCGATCAGTTCTTTCACGCGCGCGGCCGCCGACTCGGAAATCGTCATCAGCTGCGGCCGTGGCCGCGCCGGCCGCGGGGCGGCCGGCTTGCGCTCGACGGGTGCTGTCTCCACGCTCATCTCCACTACTCCGCTGCCGCCGCCTGGGCGCTCTCCTCGGCCTTCGGCTCGACGGTCTTCTTCTCCGTCTTGGCGCGATAGTCGGCGATGGCCGCCTTGATCGCGTCCTCAGCCAGGACCGAGCAATGGATCTTCACCGGCGGCAACGCCAGGTGCTTGGCGATGTCGGTGTTCTTGATCGAGCCGGCCTCATCGAGCGTCTTGCCCTTGACCCACTCGGTCACCAGCGAACTCGACGCGATCGCCGAGCCGCAGCCGAAGGTCTTGAACTTGGCGTCCTCGATCAGGCCCTCGGCGCTGACCTTGATTTGCAGCTTCATGACGTCGCCACAGGCCGGCGCACCGACCAGGCCGGTGCCGACATCCTCGGCATTCTTGTCGAGCGAGCCGATGTTGCGCGGGTTCTCGTAGTGGTCGAGCAGCTTCTCGCTGTAGGACATGATTGGCTCCCTTGCTGGTGTCCGCGATTCAGTGGGCTGCCCACTGGATCGATTTCAGATCGACGCCCTCCTGGACCATCTCCCAGAGCGGGCTCATCTGCCGCAATCTGCTGACGTGGCGTGCGATATCCTCGACGGCGGTGTCGACTTCCTGATCGGTGGTGAAGCGGCCGAAGCCGATGCGCAGCGAGGTGTGCGCCAGCTCCTCCTCGACACCCAGCGCCCGCAGCACGTAGCTGGGCTCCAGCGACGCCGACGTGCACGCCGAACCCGACGATACCGACAGCGACTTGATGCCCATGATCAACGATTCGCCTTCGACATAGGCGAAGCTGATGTTCAGGTTGCCCGGAATGCGCTGCGCCAGGTCGCCGTTGACGTAGATGTCAGGCAGCTTGGCCTGGATGCCGGTCAGGAACCGATCGCGCAGCTTGTGCAGTCGCGTCGCCTCGGCGTCCATCTCTTTCATGGCGATCTCGCATGCCTCGCCCAGCCCGACACACAACGGCGTCGGCAGGGTGCCGGACCGGAAGCCGCGCTCCTGGCCGCCGCCGTCGATCAGCGCCACCAGGCGCACACGCGGCTTGCGCCGCACGTACAGTGCACCGATGCCCTTGGGCCCGTAGATCTTGTGACCCGAGATCGACATCAGGTCGATGTTCATCGCCTCGACATCGAGCGGGATCTTGCCCACCGCCTGGGCAGCGTCGGTATGGAAGAAGACCTTCTTCTCGCGGCACAGCGCGCCGATCTCCGTGAGCGGCTGGATGACGCCGATCTCGTTGTTCACCGCCATGACCGAAACCAGCACCGTCTTGTCGGTGATCGCCTCGCGCAGGCGCTCCAGGTCGACCAAGCCGTTCTGCTGCACCGGCAGATAGGTGACTTCGAAACCTTCCTGCTCGAGGTGCCGGCAGGTGTCGAGCACGCACTTGTGCTCGGTCACCACGGTCACGATGTGGTTCTTGCGGTCCTTGTAGAAGTGCGCCGCGCCCTTGATCGCGAGGTTGTTCGATTCGGTAGCGCCGGAGGTGAAGATCACTTCCTTCTCATCGCCGCCGATCAGCTTGGCGATCTGCGCGCGCGCCTTCTCGACCGCCTCTTCCGCTTCCCAGCCGTAGCTGTGGCTGCGCGAGTGCGGGTTGCCGAACTTGGTCGTGAAGTACGGCATCATCGCATCCAGCACGCGCGGATCCATCGGCGTCGTGGCCTGGTAGTCGAGATAGATCGGCTGGTCGTTGCGCCGCAGTCCGTTGATCGCGTTCATGGCCAACTTCTCCAAACTCACGCTGCAGCCGTTGCCGGCCGCGATGCCGGGCTGAGCCGGCGGTAAAGATCACTCCACGCACCGACGAACCGCCCGACATGGTCCGCCGTCGTCGTCCACCCCAGGCTGACGCGCAGGGCTGATGCGGCCTCGTTTTCAGTCGCCCCCATGGCCGCCAACACGTGCGAGGGCTTTACCTTGCCCGACGAGCACGCCGAGCCGGCGCTGACGGCAACACCGGCCAGGTCGAGCGCCATGAGTTGAGTCGTTGCAGCAACACCCGGCATCGCCACGCATGACGTGTTGGGCAAACGGGACGTCCGGCTGCCGAAGATCTGGGCGTCCGGCGCCAGCTGCACCAGATCGTGCTCCATCTTGTCGCGCAGTGTGGCAAGCGCTGTTGCTGCCGGCAGGTCCTGCGCTGCGATCCCGGCGGCGACGCCGAAGCCTGCGATGCCGGCGACGTTCTCCGTCCCGGCCCGTCGGCTGCGTTCCTGGCCGCCGCCGCGCTGGCTGGCCGCGAATGGCGCACTGGCGCGCAGCACGACAGCGCCCACGCCCTGCGGGCCGCCCAGCTTGTGGGCCGATAAGGTCAGGTAGTCGACATCCAGTGCCGACATATCGATGGCGATCCGGCCAGCCGCCTGGACCGCGTCACAGTGCACCAGCGCCTGTGCCGCATGCGCCATGCGCGCGACCTCGGCCACCGGCTGAACGACACCGGTCTCGTTGTTGGCCAGCATCACGCAGACCAGCGCCGGCTCGCTCGATGCCGCCAGCATGCGCGACAGGGCCTCAAGGTCGATCACGCCATCGGGGGTCACCGGCACCGTCTCGGCATTGTCGGCTGCCAGACGCACGCTGTCATGCTCGATGGCGGAGGCGATCACGCGCTGCCGCTGAGCGCCCCGCAGGACGGCATTGTTCGCTTCGGTGCCGCCGCCAGTGAACACGACGTCCGCAGCCTGTGCGCCCACGAGGTCGGCAACGGATGTCCGCGCGCGATCCAGCTGAGCGCGCGCCGACCGACCGAAGGCGTGCACCGAGGACGCATTGCCGACGGCAGCCATGACCTCGGCCATCGCCGCGATGGCCTGCGGGCGCATCGGGGTCGTGGCGTTGTGGTCGAGATAGATGCTGTCGGTCATCATCGCGTGTCGCTGTTGCGCTGCCACCGGCAGCGTCACTCCGCGGCGACGGCGTTGGCCGCAACGGCGGTGTTCAACGTCGGCAGAGGCGCGCCGGCATCCGACTGTGGCGTGGTGAAGGGACGCGCGGTACCCAGCACCCGCTTCTCGACGACATCCAGCAGGGTCACCGAGCTCAGATAGAGATGGATCTGGTTGCCCAACTCAGCCCACAGATCGTGGGTCAGGCAGCGCGACTTGTCGCTATGGCAGCCAAGAGGAGAATCGGTCTTGCACCGGGTCGCCTTGATCGGCTCGTCGACCGACAAGATGATGTCGGAAATGCGCGTTTCGTCGGCCCCCCGGGCCAGCCGATAGCCGCCCCCAGGCCCGCGCACGCTCTTGACCAGGCCGCCGCGCCGCAGCCGGGCAAAAAGCTGCTCGAGATAGGACAGGGAAATTTCCTGCCGGGTCGAAATATCCGCCAGAGAGACCGGCTTCTGGGCGCCATGACGCGCCAGGTCGACCATGGCCATGACAGCGTA
>DATEIF010000600.1:0-5581 GCA_035279205.1 Vineibacter sp. | reverse complement strand
ACATCTTCCTGTATGGCCCGCTCGGTCGCGAGTTCGGTCGCCACTTCCGGCTCGCCGTCGAGACGCCCAACGAGGCGATCCGCGCGCTGATCACCTTGCGGCCGGGCCTGCGCGTCAAGATGCGCGAGGGCTTCTGGCGCGTGATCGTCGGGCCGCCGCACATCAAGAACGCGACCGAGTTCCCGTTCATGCGCCTCGGCAGTCAGCCGCTGCACCTCGTGCCGGCGACGCGCCCGCACGGTGTCGACAGCGGCGTCGGCAAGATCGCGGCGGGCGTCGTCATCATCGGCGCGGCCATTGCCCTGTCGCCCTTCACGGGCGGCGCATCGATCGGCTTCGCCGCTGCGATGGCTGAAACGGCGTTCATGGGCATCAGCTACGGCGCTATTGCCCTCATGGGCGCATCGATGGTGCTGGGCGGCATCGCGTCGATGATCTCGCGACCGACCACGCCGCAGGTGGCAGCGGCGGCGGACCCGACAAGCACGGCGCGGCCCGAGGATCGGCCGTCCTTCATGTTCCAAGGCGTCGTCAACAACACGACGCAGGGCGGCCCGGTGCCGCTGGTGTTCGGCCGCCACCTCGTCGGCTCGGTCGTGATCTCGGCCGGCATCGCTGTAGAGGACATCTGAGCCATGCCGCTCGACACCACCCACGCCGTGCTCGTCACACGGATCGACGATCCGCGCGTGACGACGGTGGCGCGCAAGGGTGGCGGCAAGTCGGGCGGCACGAGCGGCGGCACGACCACGCCGCATCAGCCGCAGGAGATGCCGAACACGCTGCGCAGCCGGGCGATGGCGCGCGTCGCCGAGCTGCTGAGCGAGGGGCCGGTCTACGGGCTCACGCCGCAAGGCAATCAGTCGAGCGTGTGGCAGTCGGTCTATCTCGACGGCACGGCCATCGCCGATCTCGCCGGCAACTTCCAGTTCTCGATCCGCGAAGGCCACTTCCGCTACGGCTTCCCCGATCAGGAACCGATACCGGGCTACAGCCAGGCCGAGGCGGCGTATTCGGTCGGCGTCAAGTGCGAGTGGGCGATCCCGGTCGAACGCTCGCTCAACCTGCCGGTCAGCGCCATTCGCTACATCGTGCGCATCCCGGCGCTCTACGAACAGGAGAGCGACGGCGATGTGGTCAATGCCTCGGTCGCCTACGCCTTCGACATCAGCGTGGACGGCGGCACGTGGACGAACGTCGTCACCGAGCGGATCAGCGGCAAGACGATGTCGCCCTATGAGCGCGCGGTGCGCGTGCAGTTGCCGGCGGCGACGACCTCGATCACCGTGCGCATCGAACGGCTCGACCCGGCCCCGCCGTCGACCGTCGCCAACGATCTTTGGTTCGCGAGCTACGTCGAAATCCAAGACGACGTGCTGAGCTACGCCGACAGTTGCGTGGCGGCGGTGACGATCAGCGCCGAGGAATTTCAGAACATCCCGCAGCGCGCCTATCTGCTCGACGGGCTGATGGTGCAAATCCCGACCAACTACGACGGGCGCACCCACGGCTATAGCGGCGAGTGGAACGGAACCTTCTACACGCAGTGGACCAACAACACGGCGTGGATTTTGTACGCGCTGATGACCAACACGCGCTGGGGTCTCGGCCGCTTCTTCGATGCCAGCGCCATCGACAAGTGGTCGTTCTACGAGGCCGCCGTGAACAACGACGGCTGGATGTCGGCCTTCGGCGAGGTGCGGTTCACCTGCAACGTCGTGATCAACACGCGGCAGGATGCGTTCAACGTCCTGCAGGCTGTCGCCTCGAACATGCTGGCGCAGCTCTACTATGCCAACGGCACGATTTTTCTCGTGCAGGATCGCCGGCTCTACAGTCCCACCCGACTGTTCGGGCCGGCCGATGTCGACCGCGGCCTGTTCGACTACGCCTCGGCCGACGTGCGCTCGCGGTACAACGCCGTCGCCGTCACATGGAACGATCCCTCCGACAAATACGAGCCGGCCGTCGAGCTGGTGCAGGATCAGGCGCTGGTCGCCCAGCAGGGCTACAAGGAGACGCAAGTCGCGCTGTTCGGCTGCACGTCGAGGGGGCAGGCGATCCGCCACGGGCGATGGCTGATCTATACCGGCCAGTACGAGACCGAGACGGTGAGCTTTCGCACCGGCTTGGAAAACGCCGATCTCCGACCGGGCGATCTTATTGCGATCTCCGATCCGAGCCGTGTCGGCGCGCGCCTCGCTGGTCGCCTGCTCGACGATGACGGCGCGGACACGATCACGCTCGACAAGCTGCCCGACGCGGTGATCGGGCAGCCCTTGGGCTGGAGCATCTACATCACCGCCGGCACCGATGCCGATCCCGGCCAAGGCTATGAGACCACCGTGCAGGAGTTCGCCGTTCTGCAGGTGCTGCCAGACACCGGCCAGCTTCGCATCAACAAGGCCGGGCCGCTGCTGCCCGGCTGGATGTGGCTGCTGCGCGCGGGCGCGGTCGAGCCGAAGCAGTGGCGCGTGGCGGCCATCGCGGATCGCGGCAAGGGCGCCTACGAAGTCACCGCCACCGAGTATCACATCGAAAAATTCGACTACATCGAGCAAGGCGTGAACATCCCCACGCCGCCATTCTCGCTGTTCCCGACCGGCCCGCTGCAAGCGCCGACCAACCTCGTCTTCACCGAGTTCATCTATCTTGACGGCTCGGGCACGCCGCAATTCGGGATCGTGATGTCGTGGTCGGCATCGGTCGACGCGCGCGTCACCCGCTATCAGCTCGAATTGTCGGGGCCGTCCGGCGACTATCGGCGCTATAGCCAGATCGGCGGCGTCGCGCAGGAAGTGCCGGCGATGCGGCAAGGGCAGTGGCTGGCAACGCTGCTCGCCTTCGACAACATCGGTCGACGCACCCAGCCGGTGACGCTCAGCTTCACGCCCATCGGTCTCAGCGTGAAGCCGCTGCCACCGACCGCGCTCTATCTCGCGCCGCAGGGCAACGTCCTCACCGTGACGTGGGTGCCAACCGGCGAGATCGATGTCCTGTTCTATTGGGTGAAGTGGGCACCGCAGACGGACGGCACGGCGACGTGGGCCAGGGCGACGACCTCGATTGCCCGCGTCGACCGCAACACCACGCAGATCAACACGCCGTTGCGGCCCGGCACGTTGATGGTGAAATCCATCGACGCGCTTGGGCAGGAGAGCGATGGCTACGTGAGCGCGATCCTGCTGGAGCAGCGCAGCGAGCGCGTGCACGTCGAGGACATCGAGGAACAGCCGGATTGGGGCGGCGATCTCGGCCCGCACTGGCACATCAATCTCGACCACCTCCTGCTGCCGCCGCCCGAGGCGGTCGAGCCGGTGCCGCCCGGCGTGTTCCCCGGTGATCGCGGCATCGCGCTCAATCAGTCGCCGACGCGAATGGCGATCTACGCCTTCGAGGACGAACTAGACCTCGGCATCGTGACGGCGAACGTGTCGATGATCGGCATTGTCGACGCCTATGGTGCCTTCCTCGGCGTCGTGATGGCGAAGTGGACGCCGCTCAGCACCGCGCAGCCGCTGGCCATGGGCGTCAACAATGCAATGTCGACGTGGCGACCGCTGGCGCTTGCGGTGCCGCTGGCCATGGGCAGCTCGACGAATTGGGACGGGCATATCGAGTGCCGCGTCGCGCAGGAGGACGGCGTCACCTTCGCGCCGTGGTTCCCGCTCAAGTCGACGATCATCACCGGCCGGCGCTTCCAGTACAGGATGATCGGCGCAATCTACGATCTCGCCACGACCATGCGTGTCGTGCGCGCCGCCGTGCTGGTCGAAGTGCCGCTGCGCTCGATCCAAGGCAACGATGTCGCGCTCGACGGCACCGGCCATCTGGTCGTCGCCTATGCCGTGGGCTTCCTCGCCACGCCGACCGTGCAGCTCACCGCGCGGCAGAACCTGTCGGCCGGCGGCAACATCGTCATCACCGAAAGCGACCGCGATCACTTCAAAGTCGAGCATCGCAACGCCGCTGGTGCGGCGACGGCGGGCGGCTCGATTGACTACTTCGTGCAGGGGTACGGGGGACATTCATGAGCCAGTACGATTTCGGCAACATCGACCCCTATGTCGTCGATGGCATCCAGCTCGCCGGCATGCTTAATCAGTGGCGCACCGCGCTTTACTCGAAGCATCGCGGCGCGGCGGTGCCGAGCTATGCGGTGCCCGGTCTCGACTGGATCAGCGATGCAGCCGGCGCGAACGCGTGGCAGTGGGAGATGTATTTCGGCCCCACCGTTGGATCGCGGCCGATCTTCGACATCAATTCGACGAACGGTTACATGGCATTGTCGACGGGCATGCTCGCCGCCACCACGGCGAACCCGGCCGACGCCTCGGCCGCCGTCGCCACCAACGCGTTCGTGCAGGCCGCCATTCAGGCCGCCATCGCCACGGCGATCAGCGCGCTGCTGCCGACCGGCACCTTGCTCGATCTTCCGGGCATTCCCGCTGTCATTCCGGCTGGCTGGGTCCGCTCGATGCAGGGCACCATCGGCAGCGCAGCGAGCGGTGCCACGATCCGCGCCAACGCCGACTGCGAAAATCTCTACAAGCATATGTGGACGCTGGCCAACACCGAAGCGCCTGTGACGGGCGGGCGCGGCCCTGATGCCGACGCCGATTGGCTGGCCAACAAGCCCATCGGTGGCCTCGACTTTCGCGGCACAGTGCGTGCCACTTGGGACGCTCAAGGCGGCGCAGGTGCTGGCCGACTGCCGCAATTCCCGCGCGTTGGCGTCATCGGCGGTGCCTCAACGCATACCTTGACTACTGCCGAGCTGGCCTCGCACGGCCACACCGCCCGAGGCTACGGCCTCGTCGGCAACAATCTCGCGAACGGCACGTCGCGAGCCGTGGGCACCGGCGATGGCGTGAACTCGGGCTATTTCCAAGACGTGCAGGTTACGGTTGACGCCAACGGTGGGAACGGCGCTCACAACAACACCCAGCCGACGCGCACCGTGACCACGCTCATCAAACTTTAGGAGGCACCATGCCACTCACCACGACGACGATCTTCACTTGCGACCGCGATGGCGTCACCGCCGAGGCCACGGCTGAGGCGGCTGCGGTCAACCCGCCGCCCGGCTGGGGCCGCATGTTCTACGACTTCCGGCAGGGCGAGGGCGACGCCTCGACGCAGAACCGTAGCGGCTTCCTCTGCCCGACGTGCGCCGAGGCCTTCCGCGAGTTCATGGGCATCGAGAGCCCGTTGACCAAGCCAGCGCCGCCGCCGCCGCCACCACCGGAAGCGATCATTCCAATTGAGGAGGCTCACCGATGACACGAGGTCTCGCGTTCTGGGTGCTGATGCTGATTTGGCTGGTCGTCGGCATCGCGTGGCACTTCGCCCTGATCGGCACCTATGGCGTGCTGGGCGTGGCGCTGATCCCGTTCCTGCTGTTCGCGCTCGTCGGCTGGCAGGTGTTCGGCCCGCCGTTGCGATGAAACACTTTGATGGTCCGCGTCACGCCTTCTGGCTGGTGGCGACGATGCTCGCCGTTCAATCGATCATCGTCTTGGGCGGCGTCGCCACGTGCATCGTCTACGCTCCCGAGATCGTCGCCGGGAAATTCCAGTGC
>DATEIF010000599.1:0-3477 GCA_035279205.1 Vineibacter sp. | reverse complement strand
CAACTTCACCAAGGTCGTGCAGCGCATCCCCGTGAAGATCACGTTGGATCCGGACAATGCGCTGAAAGGCCGGCTGCGGCCGGGGATGTCGGTCGTCACCACCATCCACACCGACGCGCCGGCGCACTGATGGGCACCCCCGCCCCCGTCGGCGGCCTGCCACCGGCGCCCGAAACGATCACGTTCCGCGCCGCCGTCGGTGTTCTCAGCGTCATGCTGGGCGCCGCGATGTCGACGCTCAGCACCCGGCTCACGAGCTTCGGCCTCGCCGATATCCAAGGTGCGATCGGCGCTGGCTATGACGAAGGTGCGTGGATCACCACGGCCTATACCGTGGGCGACATCGCCATCATTCCGTTTGCGTCATGGATCGGGTTGTCGTTCTCCATCCATCGGCTGGTGGTGATCAGCGCGGCGCTGTTCGTCGTCTTCTCGCTGCTGGTCCCCCTGGCCCCCGACCTGACCAGCGTGCTGGCATTGCAGCTGGCGCGCGGACTGACCGCCGGCACGCTCATCCCGGTCACGCTCTTCATCATGATCCGCTGGCTGCCGCTACGCTGGCGGCTCTACGGATTCGGCCTCTACAGCCTCAGCTCGACCTTCACCTCCAACATCTCGGCAACCTTCGAAGGCTGGCTTACCGAGACATGGGCGTGGCCGTCCATCTTCTGGACGAGTGCCGCCGTCGGGATTCTGGTGGTTGCCGGTGCCGGCTGGGGACTGCCGCGCGAGCCGTCCAACCGCGACGCATTCCGCGGCGGCGACTGGTTCGGCATGATCACCTGCTCGCTGGGCCTGGCGCTCCTCTCGGCGGCGATGGACCAGGGCAACCGGCTGGACTGGTTAGGCTCCGGCCTGATCAACGGTCTTCTGCTGGCGGGCGCGATCCTTGTCGTGGTGTTCATTGTGCACGAGCTGCGCACGCCCAGGCCCTTGATCGACCTGCGCCTGCTGCGCCACGTCAATCTTGTGCTGGGCATGACGACCATGTTCGCGTTTCGCATCGCGCTGCTTGCGTCGGCCTATGTCCTGCCGCAGTTCCTGACGCGCATCCAGGGCTACCGGCCGCAGGAGGTTGGCGATGTGCTGTTCTGGGTAACGCTGCCACAGCTGGTGCTGCCTTTCGTGATCCCCACGATCCTGCGCTTCATCGATGTACGGCTGCTGCTCGCCATCGGCTTCGGCCTGCTGGCGACAAGTTGCTTCATGACCGTGGAGGTCACGCATGACTGGGCCGGCGGCAATTTCCTGCCGGCCGAGTTCGTACAAGCGGTGGCTCAGCCGATCATCGTTGTGTCGGTGATCGCACTGGGGTTCTCGGTCGTCAAAGTCCCTGCCGATGGACTGAGCCTCGCACGCCTGGTCAACCTGATCCGCAGCTTCGGCGGCACGGTGGGCAGTGCCGTCATCGCCACGTTGATCACAACGCGCGAGCATGTGCACTCCAGCCTGATCAACCTCAATGTCGATATCGGCGACTGGCTCACGGACCAGCGCATGGCGGCCCTGAGCGGCGCCGTGGCCGGCCGCAGTGTCGGCGACGAGCAGGCGACATTGCGCGGCTATGCCTTGCTGGCGCGCACGATCCAGCGCGAGGCCTTCGTACTGGCCTACAGCGACGCGTTTGCCCTGATCGGGACGGTGCTGCTGGGCATGATCGTGCTCTACGTCTTCGCGCGTCCGGTCGACACCTCGATCCACGTACCGCAGCGCACGTAGCGTCCCGGCGGCGCGGTCACAGCCTGCGCACCATCAGCACTTCGTCGGCGTATCCTGCAGCACTCTTCAGCGCCCGCGGCTCGACGCCATAGACCTCGAAGCCGGCCTTTCGGTAAAGCGCCATCGCCGCGTCGTTGCCCTGCACGACCGCCAGGGTCAGCTGCTCGACCGTGCCACGGGCGGCATCGATGACAGCGTCCATCAACGCCCGGCCTACACCCCGGCCACGCCAGTCACCCTGCACGTACATGCCCCAGACGAAGCCTTTGTGCTGGTCCTTCGGTCCGGTCTGCTGCTTGAAGCCGGCGACACCGACCAGCCCGCCGTCGGCATAGGCGCCGAAGACGCTCGACGAAGCCAGTCGCTCGGCAAAGTCAGCCAACGGTCGCACAGCCTCCACGGCATGCACCGAACCGAAGGCATCCGGCTCCCGCGCCAGGGATGCCAGGCGGATGGCGCGGTAGTCTTCGGCGTCGGCCGGCACGAGCCGGCGGACCGTGACAGGCATGACGATCTCTTCCTCCTCACGGGACTGACGAGCGTGGACTATAGGCGACGTCACGACCTGTCGCCCACACCCACGACTTGGAGAATGAACCGCAGCCGCTCATCGACCGGCAGACGCGGCAGCGTCACCAACTCATAGCCGAAGCGCGGGTAGGTCTCGGCCAGCGCGGCGTAGGTTCGTTCGGCCTCCTCCAGTGTCTGCTTGCGCTCGCTGTCCTGGGTGAAGATTTCCGGCCATGGTGGAGCGATGAAGACGCGGCGGTTGTAGCGGAAGATCGCTGCCGCCTTCTCCATGTAGTCCGGCACCGGCAGGCCGAGCAACCGCAGGTAACCCACGACATCGGGAACGCCACGGTCGAAGAACACGGGGCCGCTATGGTCGCGCGCTGCGCGATGGGAGCGCATTTCCCAACCCAGCATCGTCTCGGCAAACAGCGGCGGATCGTTCCACGGCAGCGCCCGCCCGCCGATCGCGACCTGATCCTGGATGATGCCGCGGCCGGCTTCGACAGATCGCGCGAAGCCTGCGCGCGCCAGCGCCTCGATCAGTGTCGTCTTGCCCGATCCCGGGCCGCCGGTCAGTACAAACAGCCGTTCGGACATCATGCTTACCTTTCGGACAGTGAACCCCGTATCATCCACAGCCGATCCGCACCGTGGAGAAACGCTCATGAGTGACATCGCTTACACGCCGATCCTGCCGGAGGGCTGGCCGCGGCCCCGCGGCTTCACGCACGCAATCGCCGCCACGGCGACGCGCACGATCCGCGTCTCCGGACAGGTTGCCCAGCAGCCCGGCAAATCGGTCGAGGCTGGTCTTGATGTCGGCAGTCAGTGGCGGCTGGCGCTGGCCAACGTGATCACCGTCGTGCGTTCAGCCGGCGGCGACATCCCCAACATCGTAATGTTGCGAGCATACGTGACGGACGTCGAAGAGTTCAAGCAGGCCGGGCCGGCCGTCGGCGCCGCATGGCAGGCAACCCTGGGGCGGCACTTCCCGGCCATGACCCTGGTCGGTGTGACCGGCCTCATGGACCCCAACGCCAAAGTCGAGATCGAGTGCGAGGCGGTGTTGCCGTAGACGACTGTCAACCCTCTCCCCCCACTCCGTTGTTCAGACCGGGGAGAAGGTGGACAGGTGTTCGGAGACATCGTGGACACTTCCGACAGCGAAGCAAGGAGGCTGTCGGATGCCGTTCCGCGAGGTGTCCCGGATGGACGAGAGACAGGAATTTGTGATGCTGGCATCGG
>DATEIF010000598.1:0-3121 GCA_035279205.1 Vineibacter sp. | reverse complement strand
CTCTCGGTGTGGGTTGTTCCCGCCATTCTGCTGCACGGCTTCGTGCTCGCACTATGGTTCGCGCCGATGCACGAATGCACGCACGGGACGGCGTTCCGCACGCGCGCCCTCAACCGCTTTGTCGGTCTGGTGGCGGGCTTGCTCATCTGGCGTCCGCCACTCTACTTCAAATACCGGCACGCTGCGCATCACACGTTCACCCAGCATCCGCAGGAAGATCCCGACATCGTGCGCCTGCCCGGCAGCTTCCGCGCGTACGTCGCGGTCGCCCTGGGCCTGTCGTTCTGGAGCAAGCTGTTCACCATCCTGGTGCGGTCGGCCCGTGGCCGCTTCGACGACGTCGAGCGCGGTTTCATCCCCGCCGAGGAACTGGCCCGGGTACGCAACGAGACGCGTCTTTTCCTGGCGGCTTATGTGGCGATCATCGTGGCGGCCCTGGCGAGCGGGCACGTCGGCGCGCTGCTGCTGTACTGGGTGCTGCCGCGGCTCGGCAGCGAGCCGTTCCTGCGCCTGATCCGAATCGCCGAGCACACCGGCGCGGCCGAATCACCCAACCTCCTGGAAAACACACGCACCGTGCTGGCCAATCCCGTGCTGCGCTTCCTGTTCTGGAACATGCCGTACCACGCTGAGCATCACCTGTTGCCCTCGTTGCCGTTCCACGCCCTGCCGAAGCTGCACGGCGATGTGCGCCCGCACCTCGCCTGCATTTCGACCAGCTACTGGGCGGTGCATCGAGAGCTGCTGGCAAGGCTGCGCGGCAAGGGCGATCCATACTCGCCATCCGTCGCCTGAAGGACGCCCGGCCTGCACGGGGAAAGGCCGTGTCTGCAGAGGAGCAACTGGCATGATCCAATCACGCGCGGCCGTCTGCCACGCTGGCGGCGAGCCGATGACCATCGAGACCGTGCAGGTCCAGGGGCCGCGCGCCGGCGAGGTACTGGTCGAGATCAAGGCCACGGGCGTCTGTCACACCGACGCCGTGATCCTGTGGGGTATCAACCGCAATTCGCCGTTGCCGGCCATTCTCGGGCACGAAGGCGCGGGCATCGTGGTCGAGGTCGGGCCGGATGTCAGCACCGTCAGGCCGGGGGATCACGTGATCCCGCTTTACGGCGCCGAGTGCGGCACCTGTCGGCATTGCCGCAGCGGGCGCACCAACATCTGCTGGTCGACCCGCAAGACGCGGGATCTCGGGATCCTGCCCGAAGGGACGTCCCGCTTCCGCCTGGGCGGACAGACGATCCACCACTTCATGGGCACCTCGACCTTCTCGCGCTACACGGTCGTGCCGGAGGTCGCGCTAGCGAAGATCCGCCGCGATGCGCCACTCGAGCAGGTCTGCCTGTTGGGCTGTGGCGTCACGACCGGCGTGGGGGCGGCCCTGCACGACGTGCAGGCTGGCGATACTGTCGCGGTGTTCGGGCTGGGCGGCGTCGGCATCAACATCGTGCAGGGCGCACGGCTTGCTGGCGCTGAGCGTATCATCGGCATCGACCCCAATCCGATGAAGCGCAGCCTGGCGAGGGCCTTCGGTGCCACGGACCTGCTCGATCCCAAGGCTCTGGACGGAAAGACCGTGGACGCGATCATCGATCTCACCGATGGCGGCGTCGATGTCAGCTTCGAGAGCTCGGGCGAGCTCGACGCCATGCGGCAGGCCTTTGAGGCGTGTTGCCTGGGATGGGGCACCTGCGTGCTGCTGGGGGTCGAGCCCGAGGGCAGCGAGGTCGGGGTGCGGCCGGTGATGGTGCGCTACGGCCGTACGCTCAAGGGCAGCTACTTCGGGGGCGTCAAGGGCCGGTCCGAGCTGGGCCGCTATGTCGACCTGTTCGTCGAGGGCAAGATCAAGGTCGCGGAGCTGATCAGCCATGTCCTGCCGATCACGGAGGTGAACCGCGCCTTCGACCTGATGCGCAGCGGCGAGTCCCTGCGCACGGTACTGCTGCATGCGTGAGCAAACGGCCACATCACCGGGTGGCGGTTCCATGGCGCTGGAGCGGGAATACGATTTCCGCTGGCGTCACCCGGACCGGGAAGCGATCCTGGCGCGCTACGTGAGCGAGAGCGAGCGGGTGCTGGCCGGACGCACTGGCGTCGTCGATCTTGCTTATGGTGCCAGCCCACGCGAACGCATCGACGTGTTTCCGGCCGAGCGGTCGGGAGCGCCTGTCCATATCTTCTTCCATGGCGGATACTGGCGGTCCCATCGCAAGGAGGACTACCGCTTCCTCGCTGAGGCGGGCCGTTCGACGGGTGCGGCCACGTTCGTGGTGGAATACGACCTCGCGCCGCAGGTGACGCTCGACACCATCCTCGACCAGGCCCGCCGGGCTATTCTGTGGGTACGGGCGCGGGCGTCCGACTTCAACGGAGACCCGGCCCGACTCGTGGTCAGCGGCCATTCGGCCGGCGGACATCTCGCGGCCATGCTGGCGCTGACCGATTGGACCGCCCACGGCGCGCCCGACCATACGATCCGCGGCTGCCTGGCCGTGAGCGGCGTTTTCGACCTGGCGCCGATCGCGCGTACATCGATCAACGACGACCTGAAGCTCGACGCTGCCGCCATCCTGCGCAACAGCCCGATCCACCATGTTCGCCCTGGCCATGCGCCCATCACGCTTGCCTATGGCGTCGGGGAAACGGACGCGTTCGTCCGGCAGTCGTGCCGGTTTGCCGCGGCGCTGGCACAAGCGGGGCGTTCGCATCGGCTGATGGCGCTGCCGGCGCTGCACCACTACGACATCGTGCTGGAGCTCGGCCGTCCCGACAGCACGCTGGCCATGGCTTTATGCGCCCTGCTCGGTAATGATGGCTGAGCGGCCCGCCGCCTCACCCGGGTCGAGGGGGCGGAAGATCAAGTACATCAATCTCAACCAGCTGCGATCGTTCTTTGCCGTCGCCGAGCACCTCAGCTTCACGCGCGCGGCCCGCAGCCTCAATGTCGGGCAGCCGACCATCACGACGCAGGTCCGCGCGCTGGAGGAACGCTACGGCGTCGAGCTGTTCCAGCGGCTGCCTGGCCGTGAGCGGCGTTTTCGACCTGGCGCCGATCGCGCGTACATCGATCAACGACGACCTGAAGCTCGACGCTGCCGCCATCCTGCGCAACAGCCCA
>DATEIF010000597.1:0-2066 GCA_035279205.1 Vineibacter sp. | reverse complement strand
TCCAGATCTCGGTGTCCGATTTCACGCTGGCGGCTGCGGTCCAGAATCTCGCCTGGGGATTTCTGCAGCCGTTCGCGGGCGCGCTGACGGTGCGTTACGGCTTTCGCACGATCATGATGAGCGGCGCCGCGCTCTACATCGCGGGGCTGGCGCTGATGGCAAGGGCGTATGGTGTCGTGAGCGTCATGGTCGGCGGCGGCATTTTGATCGGCGCGTCGCTGGCCTGCACGGCGACGGCGATCGCGATGTCTGTGGCTGCGCGCGCGGTGCCGGTGACGGTGCGCTCGACCGTGCTCGGCATCGTGTCCGCCGCGGGCTCGCTGGGCGCGTTGCTGTCGGCGCCGATCGGCCAGGGACTCAATGAAGGCTTCGGCTGGCGCGCGGGCCTGGCCGGCTTCGTCGCGCTGTCCGTGCTGATGCTTCCCGCCGCTTGGTACGCCGGTCGCATCGACAAGGTGCCGCTGCCGAAGCCCGCGGCCAACGATATCGGCGACGTCACGGCAGTGACGGTCGCGAGGAGGGCGTTCGGCAATGCCTCTTTCGTGGTGATGGCGTGCGCCTTCATGGTCTGCGGCATGCAGCTGGTCTTTCTCACCACGCACCTGCCGTCCTACCTGGCGATCTGCGGCCTCGATCCGATGCTGGGCGCACAGACGCTCGGCATGATCGGCGGCTTCAACGTGCTGGGCTCGTTGTTCTTCGGCTGGGCCGGCCAGCGCTGGAACAAGCTCGCGCTGCTGGGGGTGATCTACGTCCTGCGGTCGCTGGCGCTGGCCTGGTACTTCGCGCTGCCGGCGACACCGGCATCGACGTTGCTGTTCGGCGCCATCATGGGTTTCCTCTGGATGGGCGTCAGCCCGCTGGCGGCCGGTGCGGTGGCCGAGATGTTCGGCTTGCGCTGGCAGCCGATGATTCAGGGGCTTTCCTTCATGGTCCATCAGGTCGGCAGCTTCCTCGGTGCCTATGGGGGCGGGCTGCTCTACGACGCGCTCGGTTCCTACACGATGGCCTGGCACATTGGCGTCTCGCTGGGACTGGCCGGCGGCGTCATCCAGATCGCGTTCGCGCTGATCCGGCCGCCGCAGCCGCCGATATTGAGGGCGGCGGCATGAGGCAGGTCTCAGCTACGGCAGAGCTGCGTCCCCGGGGGGCGTGTTTGACGTTGGGCGTCGTCCTCGGAGTTGGGACCGATCCGCACAACACCGTTAAGATCCGTCAGACCATGCGCATCGGTTGTGCCGTGGAAGCTTGAACTTCGCGCTAGCCGGCGGCGCCAAAAGGTGCGCCTAATACCCCATCACCGGCAAAGGAGTTTCCGGGCGCCGGTGGCTGAGAGACAGCTCGAGCGCTCCCGCCTGCATTGTCAGCGAGGGGGCGCACATGACAACATCATCACGCACTTCTCACGTCGATTCCTTGCGATCGTCCGTACTGATCCTCGAAGACGATCCGTTGCAGGCACTCGCTCTGGAAGACGCCGTGAATCGCGCGGGCTTGAAACCCCTTGCCGCCAGCGACTGCGAGACCGCATGCCGGCATGTCGCGAGCTGCTGCCTCTCTGCTGGCATCCTCGATATCGGCCTCAGACATCATCTGACATCTTTTTCTGTGGCCGTCGAACTCGACCGGGTTGGGGTGCCGTTCCTGTTTGTGTCGGGTTACGGCGCGGACGCCATACCAGAAACGCTTCGATCACGGCCGTACATGGTGAAACCTTGGGCTTCGGACGAATTGATCAGGGCGCTACGGGCGATGATCAGCGCCGCAAGGATGGAAGAAGCCTGCCAGAAGGTGGGTTAGTACACGAGAGACTCTGGTCTTGGTTGGCGGCCGGGCCCTTCCTGTTCGCTGGTGGAAGGACCCAGCCTGACCCGGCGTGCGGTGCGGGTGACGCTCGGGCTGTCTGGGAACGTAGCTGCTCCGGCTTTGTCTTCAAGCCACCGAACAGCGCGACTGCCGTGACCATTTCTGGTTGATGCATGCCGATCGGGGCGGGGTCCTATTTACTGCCGCCGCCGCCGCCACCGCCACCGCCGCCACCGCCGCCGCCGCCGCCACCGCCGCCG
>DATEIF010000596.1:0-2810 GCA_035279205.1 Vineibacter sp. | reverse complement strand
GGTGTTCAAGGTCTACAAGGATGGTTTCCGCGGCCAGGATTTTGGCGGCTCGGCCGCCCAGTCGACCATCCTCATGATCATCGTCATCGCCTTCACCGTCATCCAGTTCCGCTTCATCGAGCGGCGCGTCCACTACTGAGGCGTCGATGGTCGAGAACCGCCCCTGGCTCACGGTCTTCGCCCACGTCGTGCTGATCCTCGGCGTGGCGGTGATCGCCTTTCCGGTCTGGATCACGTTCGTGGCCTCGACCCACGACGCGGCGACCATGCTGCGGCCGCCGGTGCCGTTGCTGCCCGGCGGGCACATGCTCGACAACTACGCGCGCGTGCTGAGCGAGGGGTTCGCGCAGGCGGCGCGCACGCCGCTATGGCAGGTGCTGGCCAACAGCCTGATCATGGCGCTGGGGGTCTGCATCGGCAAGATCGCGATTTCGCTGATCGCCGCGTATGCCATCGTTTACTTTCGTTTTCCGCTGCGCATGACGGCGTTTTGGATGATCTTCATCACCCTGATGCTGCCGATCGAGGTGCGCATCGTGCCGACCTACAACGTGGTCGCCAACTTCGGCATGCTCAACAGCTACGGCGGGCTGATCATACCGCTGATCGCCTCGGCCACCGCCACCTTCCTGTTCCGTCAGTTCTTCCTCAGCGTGCCGGATGAGCTCACGGAAGCGGCGCGCGTCGATGGTGCCGGTCCGACGCGGTTCTTTTTCGACATCCTGCTGCCGATGAGCCGCACCAGCATCGCCGCCCTGTTCGTGATCCAGTTCATCTACGGCTGGAACCAGTATCTGTGGCCGCTGCTGATCACCACCCAGGAGAATTTCTACACCGTGATCATGACGCTCTCGCGCCAAGCCAATGTCGTGGACGGCGTGCCGCAATGGAACCTGATCATGACGGTGGGCATGCTGGCGATGCTGCCCCCGGTGCTGGTGGTCGTCCTCATGCAGCGCCAGTTCGTGCGCGGCCTGGTGGAGACGGAGAAGTGATGGCGCGGGGCAGGGAGGAAGCGACATGGCCGGCGTGAGCCTGCGCGGCGTCAAGAAATCCTACGACGGCAAGATCGACGTCATCCACGGCATCGACATGGAGATCGCCGACGGCGAGTTCATCGTCATCGTCGGACCCTCGGGCTGCGGCAAGTCGACCCTGCTGCGCATGGTCGCCGGCCTGGAGCGCATCACCGGCGGCGAGGTCGCCATCGGCGAGCGCGTGGTCAATGCGCTGGAGCCCAAGGACCGCGACATCGCGATGGTGTTCCAGAACTACGCGCTCTATCCGCACATGTCGGTCTACGACAACATGGCCTACGGCTTGCGCATCCGCGGCATGTCGAAGGCCGAGATCGACCAGCGCGTGCAGAAGGCCGGCAAGATCCTCGAGCTGTCAGGCCTGCTGCAGCGCAAGCCGCGCCAGCTGTCGGGTGGCCAGCGCCAGCGCGTCGCCATGGGCCGCGCCATCGTGCGTGAGCCGGCGGTATTCCTGTTCGACGAGCCGCTCAGCAACCTCGATGCCAAGCTGCGCGTGCAGATGCGCCTGGAGATCAAGCGCCTGCAACGCGAGCTGGGCACCACCAGCATCTACGTCACCCACGACCAGGTCGAGGCCATGACCTTGGCCGACCGGCTGATCGTCATGAATGCCGGCATCGCCGAGCAGATCGGCTCGCCGATGGACGTCTATGAAAATCCGGCCTCGACGTTCGTTGCCGGCTTCATCGGCTCGCCGGCGATGAACTTCCTGTCGGGCAAGATCGGCGCCGACCGCCGTTCGGTGGAGCTGGCGACCGCCGACAAGCAGCAGGTGATGCTGCAGCTCGGCAAGGCGACCGAGAGCGAGGCCGGTCGGCCAGTGACCCTGGGCGTGCGCCCCGAGCACCTGCTGGCCGACGGCGGCACCGGCGCGATCGCGCTGCAGATCGAGATGGTCGAGCCGCTGGGAGCCGACACGCTGCTGCACGGCCATTTCGGCGAGTCCAAGGAAGGCGTCACGGTGCGCATGCCGGGCCATGTGCAGGTGCGGGGCGGCGAGCAGCGCCGCTTTGCCGTCGATGCCGCCAATGTCCATCTGTTCGATGCCGACAGCGGCCGGCGCATCGCGCTGGGTTAGCCACACGTCATCCCAAGCGCAGCGCTGTCATCCCGAGCGCAGCGAGGGATCTCCTGCGACAGGAGACTCGATTTCCGGGAGATCCCTCTCCTGAGCTTGTCGAAAGGGCGCTCGGGATGACAGCGTGGCCGAACCACTGCATGGTCCAACGTGGGGCTGCCCCCAAACGGTAGTATCGCTCAAAAGGCCGTCCAGCCCGATGGGCCTGCCGAAGCGCGCGACCTTGACCTCGAGCGTCAGGTCGTAGGCGTGCTCGAGCGTCGAAGCGGCTCGACCCAGTGATGCCGTTTCGCTTCCCAGCCGGAGACCGTGGGTGCCGGGAAGCTGGGATCAGCGAATGACCCCACGGCGATCGCGATGTGGCCGGGAAATGCTTCCGCTTCCCAATACACGGTTGATCCGCATAGGGGGCAGAACCGAAATGACACCCAACGGCCGGCGTCGGATTGACGCGTGAACTGGGTCGCGTTGCCGGAGATGGTCGTTTGCTGTGGGGTGAACCACGCTTGGCCGCCGAAGACGGCGCCGGTCCGACGCTGACACTCGAGGCAGTGGCACATTGAGATCCGTACCGGCTCGCCGCGACACACGATCTCCAGGTTTCCGCAATTGCACGCTGCGCGACGTGTTGTCATCGGCACGCTCCCTTTGTTCGGCGCGCGCGGCCCGTCGCACGCGCGCCCGTCGGCGTTGGT
>DATEIF010000595.1:0-4672 GCA_035279205.1 Vineibacter sp. | reverse complement strand
GGCGAAATCGAAGGCGCGCGCGGCGCGCGCCGGCAGGTCGAGGTAGAACTCCTTGGCCGCCATGAATCCGCGCGTCATGTCCGGATCCCGGCTTTCCAGGACGCGCCGATGCTGCAGGACGGATGTGTCGACGGACCCTGGCATATCTCACAGCCAACGCCGAGCTAGCGGCGAATATTCCCTGCTCCCGATCAAAATATCGCAAACACGCCTTCCCGTGTTGCCATTTTCGGATAGTGCGGCGGCAGCCGTCGGATTTCGTGCCTCTGCGCGCGTTCCTATCCTGGGCCAGGCGGCACAGACCGCAGGGCCAGGTGGGAGATCACACGTGCAGGAACAATACGCATTGGGCGGCCGCGTCGGCCGCGGCTGCACCAACGCCGGTGGCGACGTCGCCAGGGTTCAGCAGTGGCTCGCCAAGCTGACGGCGCAGCAGGGTGGCGGCCCGGTCACGGCTGCCGACGTGTCGTCGGGCAGCGCCGTCGAGCGCTTTCAGCGCCAGCAATTCCCGACATGGTCGAAGTGGGACGGCCAGATATGGGTCGAGGGCACCACCCACAAGCGGTTGATCGCCCTGGTCGCGGGCGGCAGCAGCGCCGCGCCCCAGCCCCTCGAATCGCTGGTCACCGATTTCACAACGGGCTTCTACCAGGCCGTCCAACCCTGGGGCCAGATGCGGTTGAACAACGGCACGCGCACTTTGCAGGGTGCCGGCTGCCTGCTGTCGTGCATCGCCTCGGGCCTGAAGTGGCACAAGGTGCGGCTGCCCAGCGACACCGCCACACGCACGGCCGTCAAGGCCGTCCTCGAGTACCAGATCAAGGGCGATACCAAGGTCGGCCTGCCGCCCAATCCGGCGCTCAAGCTCATCGATCTCGACGGCGAGATGAACCCGGGCCTGTTGAATGCCTGGCTGACCGCCAACAACGGGCAGGGCTTCACGCCCTCGACGTCGCTCGATCTCGATCCCGGCAAGGTGCACGCCCTGCTCAGCCCGGTGCACGGGACGAAATTCCTGTACTGGGGCCGCTATGAAGCCTCATCACCCGGCAAGGCCTATCTGCGCGACTTCGGTCCGGCCAAGGTCCGGTCGTGGCTGGCGAAAAAGAACGTCGTGATCGCCCATCTCGATCCCGTACAGACCGACCACAGCAACCACTGGGTCCTGCTGACCGGCTATGATGCGACCAGCGACCGGTTCACGTGCTGGGACGTCGGCTATGGCCCGACGAGCAGCGAACATACGGCCGCGCTGGGCAGTGGTGAATTCGACAAGCTGCATCGCATGGGGCCACCATGATGCCGGCGTCGACCTGAGTCGGGAGGCCCAGGGGGCGGACGGCACGCCCCCGGCCGGACGCGGCTTCGCAGGGCGCGGCAGACCGGCTATGATCGACACCGCAGGGCGGTGCGATCATGAGGCTCCTCGCTCGATGGTCGGTGTGGCTCGCGGCCGTGGCTTTCGCGACGCCGGATCTGTCGGCGCAGCCTGCCGACACCTGGCAGGCGTGCCGCCATGCGCCCACGCGTGCCTGCATGTTCAGCGAAGCGGTCCGGCACCTGCGGGACGATGCCCCGGCACGGGACATCCCGCGCTTCGCCGAATGGGAGAGCGGACTCTACGTGCGCCTGAGCGCCATCGCGAAAATCAAGCAGGACCGCGCGCTGTTCGCCGAGGCCAAGCGGGTCGTCAGCGCGCACGCCGTGCTGGAACCCAGCCGCGAGGTCGCGATCCGCACCATCGCGCTGGCGGAAGTCCGCGCCGGCTTCATCGACGATGCCGCCCGCACGATCCAGGGCCTGGGTGATCCCGGGCCGGTGCCGGCGGAGATCGCGGGCGCCCTGGCGGCATCGGGCCGGCGCGCCGAGGCGCTGACCTTCGCCGCCCGCATCCCCGGCCCTGCCGCGCGGGCGTGGGCGTGGAGCCGACTGGCGCGCATCACGCGCGATCCGGCCTATCTCGACGAAGCCGCGTCCTGCATCCGCGATATCGCAGATGCCTACGAGCAGGGCGCGCAGAGCCAGCACCTCGCCGTGGCCCAGGCGGACCTGGGCCAGATCGCCCGCGCGCGGCGCACCATCCGGGACATCGGCTTGCGCGCCTACGAAGCGCTGGCCCTGGCCGAGATCGCCGGACTGACCGGCAACATCCAGTACCTCGACGATGCCCGGCGTCGGGCGGCCGGCCTGAACGAACAGCCAGTCGACCAGGACGCGTGGCGCGCGATCTTCCGCGCACAGATCGCGATGGGACGGCTGCCCGATGCCCTGCAGAGCCTCAAGCGGCCAGAGCTGGAGACCTTGCCGGGTACGCTGGCCGACGACGCCGGCACGCTGGCCGCGGCCTACTGGATCAAGGACGGCCCCAAGAGCGCCGAGTCGGTTCTCACCGGCATCCTGAACGGCTACGCCGAGCGCTTCTGGGGACCGGCACGCTATGCCCTGGCGGTCGGGCTGGCGGATGCCGGTCGCTTCGACAGCGCGCTGCTGATGGCGTTCCTCAGCGACGAGCCCAATGTCGACTGGGCCGTGGCCCATATCGCGGTGCGGCTGGCGCAATCCCATGCGCTAGCGAAGGCGCTCGACCTCATCGACAAGGTCAAGGACCCCGGCGCGCGCTCGCCGGCACTGGCTAGAATCGCCGCCCTGCTGCCGCCGTGACGTCCCGGGAGCGCGGGCCTCTGGCCCGCCTCTGAGCGGGCAGGACGCCCGCGCTCCCAGGAGCTAAGCTGCGCGCCGGCAACATGAGGGTGTGATGAACAGGCGTTGGATGCGGTGGTCGGTCGGGCTCGCGGCGATGGTGCTCGCCACCTCAGGTGCGGCGGCGCCACCCAGTGAGGCATGGCAGGCCTGCCGCCGTGATCCGACGCGCGCGTGCGTTTTCGCCGAGGCGATTTCGCGTGTGCGTGACGACGCGCCGCCGGGTCGCGACCCGCAGTTCGCCGAATGGGACCAGCTGCTGTACCTGCGGCTGAGCGAGATCGCGGCCGCCAAGAAGGACCGCACCCTGTTCGATGAGGCCAAACGGTCGGCCGAGTCCAACCTGATCGCCGATTCGCGACGCTCCGCCTTGCGCTGGGTCGCCGCGGCGCAGGCGCGCGCCGGTTTTGCCGACGATGCGATCAAGACCCTGGATGACGGCGACGACGGCGGCTTCGCGGCGGAAGCCATCGCCCTCGCGCAGGCACGCGCCGGCCAGCGGGAGGCCGCGCTCGCGGCCGTCCAGCGACTGACGTCGCGTGACGCCCAGATCCGCGCGCTCGTGCGGCTGGCGCGGGCGGCGCGGGATGCGCGCTATCTCGAGAGCGCAGCGCGCGTGATCCAGACGCTCGACGATGGCTACGAGCAGAGCGCGTCGTGGCCCCTGCTCGCCATCGCCCATGCCGAGCTCGGCGCCTTGGAGCCCGCCCTGGAGGCCGTGCGGCGCAGTGCGGTCAGCTACCATCGTGCCCAGGCGCTGGCCGACATCGCCGCCCTGACCCATGATCCGCGTCGGCTGATCGAGGCCCGCGGCTACGCCACGGGTTTCGATGGTCGCGGCCACGAGGACGAAGTCTGGGCGGCAGTGGCGCGCGCCGAGATTGCGCTGGGCGTCCTGCCTGGCGCGCGCACGACGCTGGAGGCACACCTGCCGCGATCGCCGTCACGGGCCCTGGCCGCCGCCGCGGGCGAGCTGGCGGCGGCTCATTGGCTGGGCGGCGACAAGCAGGTCGCCGAGAAGCTGATCGACGAGCTGCTGGTGGGCTCGTGGACGATCGGCGAGGCCCGCGCCGTGCTGGCCCGGCGCCTGATCGCCGCCGGGCGCTTCAACGAGGCGCGGCAGGTCTCGTTCCTCGCCGACGAGATCACGTTCGACAATTTGTCGGCGGAGATCGCACTGAAGCAGGCCGAGGCCCGCGCGTTCGACGCCGCGCTGGCAACCGCCGACATGATCCAGCACCCGGCGCGCCGGTCGCCGACCCTGGCCGAGATCGCCGCCATGCTGCCGCCGTGATGAGGCCGCGCTCCCTGGCATGACGCTTGCTCGGCTTCACGCCGTCAGCACCCGTGTCACGGCCCAGGGAGAAGGCCCATGAAGCGCAGCGATGTCACCGAGACGATTCTATCGGCCAAGCGCATGAAAGGCCTGAGCTGGAAGGAGATCGGCGCCGCGATCGGCGGCATGTCGCCGATCCTGGTGTGCGCCGCCTGCCTGGGCCAGATGAGGATGACTCCGGCGCAGGCCGATCAGGCCGCCGCGCTGTTCGGTCTCGGCAAGGAAGAGACGCTGCTGCTGCAGGAGATCCCCTACCGCGGCGCGCTGCCGTCGGTGCCGCCGACCGATCCGCTGATCTATCGCTTCTACGAGCTGGTGCAGGTCTACGGCACGACCTGGAAGGAGCTGATCCAGGAAGAGTTCGGCGACGGCATCATGAGCGCCATCGACTTCGACATGGCGATGGAACGCCTGCCTGACCCCAAGGGCGATCGCGTGAAGATCACCATGAGCGGCAAATTCCTGCCGTACAAGACGTATTAGGAAACGTCGTCCCGCGCGTTGCCGCTGTCATCCCGAGCGTAGCGAGGGATCTCCTGCGTAAGACGCACAGTGCGCCATTCGCGGGAGATCCCTCGCTGCGCTCGGGATGACAGTGGTCTCGCTCTGCCGGGATAGGATACGGAAGGATGAGGA
>DATEIF010000594.1:0-10230 GCA_035279205.1 Vineibacter sp. | reverse complement strand
AGGATCGCCTCGGCCGCGTGCGGTGTGATGCCGAGATCGGCCAGGCCCGGCCGGCCGGCCGTGACGACATTGTCACGGGTCATCAGGTCGATCTGATCGCGGGTGATCGGCGGCACGGGCAGGAACTCGGCGAAAAACGCGCCGATTTTCACCGGCCACACCGGCACCGACAACAGACGGCGGTGGCGGTGGGTGATGCGCAACGTCAGCGCGACCAGCTCCCGGTACGTGTAGATCCGTGGCCCACCCAGCTCATAGACGCCGAAGGCGGCCGCTTTGTCGAGCAGGGTCCGGGCGGCAGCGTCGGCGACGTCGCCGACATAGACAGGCTGGAACTTCGCAAGCCCATCGCCAAAAACCGGCATGAACGGCGCCAGACGGGCAGCGGTCGCCAGGCGATTGAAGAACTTGTCCTCGGGGCCGAACACCACGCTGGGGCGCAGGATGGTGACGCTCGGAAACGCCCGGTTCATCTCGTGCTCGGCCATCGCCTTGGATTCGACGAAGGCATTGCCCGAGCGCGGCTGCTGGGCACCCAGCCCGGAGATGTGAATCAGGCGGCCGACGCCGGCCTTGGTCGCCGCTTCCGCGATGTGACGGGCACCATCCGCGTGGACCGCCTTGTACCGCTGACGACCGCGCTCATAGGGAATGCCGACGGCATTGACCACGGCGTGGCTGCCGGCGACGGCGGCAGCCACGGAGGCCGGGAAGCGCAGATTTGCCTGCACCGCCATGACCTGGCCGACATCGCCTGCCATCCGGGTGAAATCGGCCAGTTCCGGGCGGCGTACCGCAACGCGAACGCGCAGTCCGCGCGACGCCAGCGCCCGCACGACATAGCGTCCGATGAAGCCTGTACCGCCGAAAACCGTGACCTGCCTGATGTCCATGGGACTGTGCACCCTTGCCCCGACCGTTCGGGCCGCAGGCCGTATAGTACAGGCCGGCCCACCGGGGAAAGAGGAAGTCCGGCGACAAGAAACTCGCCGCCGTTGTTGACATCGCGATGACTGAGCTTTAGGTGTCCGCCCGTTCGCTCGCCGGACGGATAGTGCCCTGGTGGCGGAATTGGTAGACGCGCTAGATTCAGGTTCTAGTGCCTTAACGGGCGTGGAAGTTCGAGTCTTCTCCAGGGCACCATTCGGCGCGCCGTCCTACGGGACGGCGCTTCGCTTTGCGGGAACAGAGATACCGGAGCATCATGGCCATCCACCTTCATAAGGGCGATCTGCCCGAAGGCCTGGACCTCGGTCCGGTCGTGGCCATCGACACCGAGACGATGGGCCTCAATCCCCATCGTGACCGGCTGTGCCTGGCGCAACTGTCGGCGGGCGACGGCGATGCGCATCTGGTTCAGTTCGCCAGGGGCCAGTACGACGCGCCGCGCCTGAAAGCGCTGCTGGCCGACCCGGCGCGGCTGAAGCTGTTTCACTATGCCCGCTTCGACGTTGCGGTGATGCGCCACTATCTGGGCGTGATGACCCAGCCGATCTATTGCACCAAGATCGCCGCCCGCCTGGTGCGCACCTACACCGACAGGTTCGGGCTCAAGGACCTGGCCCGGGAGCTGCTCGGCGTCGAGCTCTCCAAACAGCAGCAATCGTCGGATTGGGGCGCCGAGCAGCTGACCGACGAGCAGCTCGCCTATGCGGCGTCCGATGTGCTCCACCTGCACAAGCTGAAAGCCAAGCTCGACGTCTTGCTCGACCGCGAGATGCGCCGGGATCTGGCGGAGGCGGCTTTCCGCTTCATCCCGTATCGCGCGGCGCTCGATCTGGAAGGCTGGCCGGACGTCGATATTTTCGCACATTAAGTGCGAAACACGGTCCGCACGACCAGCCTCGGGCAAGATAAATGTTGAACCGTCAGCGGCGTTTTGGCGCGCTTTTTGCTTTGCGATGGCGTGTCGGGCGCGCGTACACTTCGCAGCCATGAAAAGCGCACCGCGTATGAACCCGGCAGATCGACCCAGCGCCGATAGCAGACACGCCGCCGACGATGCGACCGCGCGGCGCGTGCTGGCGACCGAGATTGCCGGGCTGCAGGCGCTGCAGGCCGCCTTGGGCGATGGTTTCGGGCGGGCGCTTGATGTTCTCGAGCAGGGCGACCGCGTCATCGTGTCGGGCATGGGCAAAAGCGGCCATGTCGGGCGCAAGATTGCCGCGACACTGGCATCGACCGGCACGCCGGCCTATTTCGTCCATCCTGCTGAAGCCTCGCATGGCGACCTGGGCATGATCGCGCCGGGCGATGTCGTGCTGGCGCTGTCTAATTCCGGGGAAACATCGGAGCTTTCTGGACTCCTGTGGTACGCCAAGCGCTTCGGAATCCGGCTGGTGGCGATCACCAGCGGCGGCGAAAGCAGCCTGGCGCAGGCTGCCGATGTGGCGCTGGTCCTGCCCGGCGTGCCCGAGGCGTGTCCGATGGGGTTGGCGCCGACCACGTCGACCACCATGACACTGGCGCTGGGCGATGCCATCGCGATTGCGCTGCTGGAGCGCAAGGGCTTCACACCGGCCCGGTTCGGCGACTTCCATCCCGGCGGTCGCCTGGGCCAGCGGCTGATCAAGGTCGCCGACCTGATGCATGTCGGCCCCGAGCTGCCCGTGGTGGCGCCCGATACGTCCATGGCCGAGGCGCTGATCGAAATGAGCGCCAGGAGTTTTGGATGTGTTGCCGTGATCGACCCCGAGCGGCGGCTTCTCGGCATCATCACGGACGGTGACTTGCGGCGCCACATGAATGCCGGACTTCTGAGCCAGACAGCCAGCGAGATCATGACCGCCCGGCCTAAGACGATCGCGGCCGAGGCGCTGGCGGCGGAGGCAGTGCGGATCATGAACGCGACCGGCAAGGGCATCACCAGCCTGTTTGTCGTCGGTGATGACGAGCGGCTTGTCGGGCTCGTGCACGTGCACGACTGCCTGCGCGCCGGCGTGGCGTGAGCGAGGCATTGGCCGTGGCCCCCGACTTGCCAGCAACAGACAACGGCGGTCCGCCACGCGATCGCTCGCGGCTGGATCATTTCATCGGTTTGAAGCGCGACAGCAGCGAGCCGTGGATCTCGCGCTATGCCGATCATATCCGGCTCCTGTTGCCGCTGGTTGCATTGGCTGTCGTCCTGGCCGGGGTCGTCGTGCCGATGTTCAGCGAGACCACGGGGATCCTGGTTCGCGACATGCCGGTCAACAACGATCGCGGACATTACATGCGGATGGATCGGCCGCATTTCGCCGGCAGTGATGACAAGCACCGGCCCTATACGGTGACAGCGGACTACGCGATCCAGAAGACGCGGGAAGAAAAGATCTTTGACCTCTTCCAGCCCAAGGCCGACCTGCTCGACGAGAAGCAGCGTTGGACAGCCGCGACCGCCGACACCGGCAAGTACGACCAGCGGCTACGCCTGCTCGATCTTGCCGGCAACGTGACCTTGTTCCAGGACAAGGGATACACCGTGACGACGGACCGGGCCCGGATCGACCTTGACGCTGCCTCAGCGTATGGCGATCTGCCTGTGCGCGGTCACGGGCCGGATGGCCAGGTCGAAGCCGAAGGTTTTCACGCCAGTGAGCGGGGGGCTCGCATCGTGTTCACGGGTCGCTCCCGCCTGATCCTGCGCGGTCACGACGACTCGACCGACGATGAGCCGGCGGGCGAACCCAATGCACAGCCGCCGGCGCCAGCGCCGGCGCCGACGCCGGGAGGTTGATGTGAGGCATCCCGCGCGCTGGCTGTGGATTGTGGCCGCTCTTGCTGCGGGGCCTGCGGTTGCCCAGAAACCCGCGCAACCGCCCGCCGACGACAAGGGCGCCGACAAGAACCAGATTCAGATCACGGCCGATCAGGGCATCGAGTGGGACAAGAACTCCCAGGTGTACATCGCGCGCGGCAACGCGCGGGTGACGCGTGGTGAGCGGTCGATCTTTGCCGATCGCATCACGGCGTATCACCGCGGCGAGGGTACCTCTCGCAGCGACATCTATCGCGTCGATGCCGAGGGTTCGGTCCGTATCGCCGATGGCGACAACGTCATGACCGGCGATCGCGGCGTCTACGACAACGACAACAAGGTCGCGCGCCTGACCGGCCGCAACCTGTCGATGACCAGCCCGGACTCCAAGATGACGGCGCGTGACAGTTTCGAGTACTGGGACGAGAAACGCATGGCCGTGGCGCGCGGCAACGTGGTCGTGGTGCGCGGCAGCGAGGAGATGCGGGCCGATCACGCGGTGGCCTACTTCGAGCCGAAGGACGGCAGTCAGCCCGACCCCAAGGCGCGCGGCAGCAAAGGCAAGCAGCGCGTGGCGCGGATCGAAGCGTTCGGTCACGTCTATATCGCGTCGTGCCAGGGTTATGCGCACGCCGACAAGGGGCTCTATGATCCCAACACGGGAACGGCCGTGTTGACCGGCAACGTGCGCCTGACCCGCGGCCGTGAGCAGGTGAACGGCGACACCGTCGAGATGAACACCCGCACAGGCTATACGCGGATCATCTCCGGCGGCAGCGGCCGGGTGCAGGCGACCATCGAGCCCAACAAGGATGCCTCGACGCCCGACACCAAACCAACCGATCGTCCGGGCGCTGCACCGTGCGATGACAAGACAGCCGCCTCCCCCGATGGGAAACCGAAGCAGCAGCGCTGAACCCCTTTGCGAACTGGTGGAAGTCGTCTGATGTCGATCCGTAACAGAGGCAGGAAGTTCGGCACGCCGTCGTCGGCGCCCGCCCAGCGTCCGGGGCCGCGGCTGGTGTCGACAGACAGCGGCTTGCAGGCGCATGGGCTGTGCAAGACCTACAGCAACCGGCCCGTCGTGCGCGACGTGTCGATTACCTTGCAGCGCGGCGAGGCCGTCGGCTTGCTCGGCCCCAACGGTGCTGGCAAGACGACGACGTTCTACATGGTCTGCGGGTTGGTGCAGGCCGACGAAGGGCACGTCACGCTCGACGGCCGCGACATCACCCGTCTGCCGATGTTTCGCCGCGCGCGGCTGGGCATAGGCTACTTGCCGCAGGAAGCGTCCGTCTTCCGCACCATGAGCGTTGCCGACAACCTGCGGGCCGTCCTCGAGCTTGTTGAACCCAATCGCCGCACGCGTGAAGAGGCGGTCGATGCGCTGCTCGAGGAATTCAACATTGCCCATCTGCGCAGTGCGCCGGCCATGGCGTTGTCCGGCGGCGAGCGGCGGCGCGTCGAGATCGCCCGTGCGCTGGCCTCGCGGCCGCATTTCATTCTGCTGGACGAGCCCCTGGCCGGTGTCGATCCGATTGCCGTCGAAGAAATCCGCGAAATGGTATCGCAGCTGCGCGATCGCGGAATCGGCGTGCTGATCACGGACCACAAAGTGCGCGAAACCCTGGATATCATTGACCGCGGCTACATCATGCATGCCGGTCAGGTGCTTATCGAAGGTCGGCCAGCCGAGATCGTCGCTAACGAAGAAGTGCAGCGGGTCTATCTCGGTCGCCGGTTTACCCTCTGATGGCGGCAGGGCCCCGTGCGATGACGCTGGCGCCGCGCCTGCAGCTGGGGCAGCGCCAGGCGCTGGTGATGACGCCGCAGCTGCAGCAGGCGATCAAGCTGCTGCAGCTCTCGCAGCTGGAACTGGCGGGTTATGTCGAGCGGGAGCTCGAGGCCAACCCGCTGCTGTCGGAGTCACCACGCGAGGACGACGGCGCGGCGGCAGCCGAGGCGCTGCCCGAAACGTCGGCGCCGCGCGACAGTGATGCGGCCGATACGCTGGCCGACGGTGCCGCCGCGCTGGGCGACGCCGACGAGCGGTGGTCGGGCGAATACGCCGATCGCGGTGGTGATGGTTCGTCGGTCCGCGCGACCGCAGGCGCTCTTGGCGAGGACGCACCCGACGCCATGGCCCGGATCGCCGAAGGCGACACCTCGTTGCAGCGTCATGTGCTGGCGCAGATCTCCGCCGAGATCCGTGATCCGGTCGATCGCATGGTCGCGGTCCGCCTTGTCGAATCGCTGGAGCCCAGCGGCTACCTCGCGCCAGATATCGGTACCATCGCGTCGTCGCTGGGCGTGGAGCCGGCTCGCTTCGAGGCCGTCCTGGCGCGCCTGCGACGGCTTGATCCGCCCGGCCTGTTCAGCCGGACGCTGGCCGAATGCCTGGCCGCGCAGCTTGCAGACAGCAATCGCCTCGATCCGGCGATGCAGGCATTGCTGGACAACCTCGACCTGCTGGCCCGTCGCGACCTCGGCGGATTGCTGCGCCGGTGCGGCGTTGATGCCGAGGATCTGGCGGCCATGATCGCCGAGATCCGTGCGCTCGATCCCAAGCCGGGTCTGCGCTTCGACCACGAGCCCGTGCGCACGGTGATTCCCGACGTGCACCTGCGGCGTATACGCCATGCCGAACTCGGTGAAGTCTGGGAAGTGGAGTTGAACACCGATGCGCTGCCACGCGTCTTGGCCGACCGGCGCTACTACGCGACGTTGAGCCGCGATGCGCGCACCAAGGAAACGCGGGACTTCATCGCCGAGCGCTGGCAGACGGCAAACTGGTTGGTCAAGGCCCTGGATCAGCGCGCCAATACGATCCTGAAGGTGGCACGCGAAATCGCGCTGCAGCAGGAGGGCTTCTTCCGTCACGGTGTTTCGGCGCTGCGGCCGCTGGTGCTGCGCGATGTGGCGATCGCCACCGGGCTTCACGAGAGTACGGTCAGTCGCGTTACATCCAACAAGTTCATCGCCACGCCGCGTGGCCTGTTCGAGCTGAAATACTTCTTCACCAGCTCGGTATCGGCGGCCAGCGGGGCGCCGGCCGTGTCGGCCGAAGCCGTGCGGTCCCGCATGCGGCGTCTGATCGATGCCGAGCGGCCGGATGCGACGCTCTCCGATGACAGGCTGGTCGAGTTGTTGCGCGACGAAGGTATTGAGATTGCGCGGCGCACGGTCGCCAAGTACCGCGAGGCGATGCGGATCCCCTCGTCGGTCCAGCGACGGCGGGAGAAATCGCTGTCCGGCATCGGCATGGCTGCCCAGGTTGCGGCGTTGTGAGCGTTTGCTGTACATAGCCCCGCGCCAGCAGTGGCCGGTTGTTAACTTTCTAAGGAAAATCAAATGGTTGGGGGTTGCTTGACTCGCCCAAATTCGGTCCATATGGTGAATTCATTCAGCGCCCTGGCTGGCCTTGGCAGTGGGACGCAGACATGGCGATGAAGCTCACGGTCAGCGGTAAGCAGATCGACATCGGCGAAGCGCTCCGGGGTCATGTGCAGCGTTCGCTCGATGCAGCCGTGGCCAAGTATTTTGATGGTGCCCTTGAAGCGACGGTAACGTTCTCACGGCATGCGCACGAATTTCGCTCCGACATCACCGTGCATGTCGGACGCAATATCATGATCCAGAGCCACGCGACCGCCGGGGATCCCTACGTTGCCTTCGAGGCGGCGAGCGATCATGCGGCCAAGCGCCTGCGGCGGCACAAGCGGCGGCTGCGCGATCACAACACGCGCCCGGTCCGCGAGATCGAGGATACGCTGGCGCGGCAGTCCGTCATTGACGTCGAAACTGAAGCGGCCGAGGAGGCCGCCGGCCATGACCCGTTGGTCATTGCCGAGATGCAGACCAGCGTTCAAACCCTGACCGTCGGTGAGGCCGTCATGCGGCTCGACCTGGGGCAATTGCCGGCCCTGATGTTTCGCAATCGCGCCAATGGCCTGTTCAACATGGTCTACCGCCGCCCGGATGGGAATATCGGCTGGGTCGATCCGCAGAACGTGGCCGCCACCACCTCATCCCTCTGAGCCGACCGGCTGTAGCATAAACTCGAATAAGGCATGCCACGATGGAACTTGCGGACATCCTTGCGCCGGACGCCGTGATTGCCGACATGCGGGCAAGCAGCAAGAAGCAGGCGCTGCTCGAAGCGGCGCAACGGGCCGCGCATGTGACCGGCCTGCACGAGCGGACAGTCTTCGACGTCCTGCTGGAGCGTGAGCGGTTGGGCTCGACCGGTCTGGGCGGCGGTATCGCCATACCACACGGCAAGCTTGCCGGTCTCGACCGACTCCACGGCGTTTTTGCGCGCCTGGCCACGCCGATCGATTTCGAAGCCATCGACGCGCGGCCTGTCGATCTGATGTTTGTCCTGCTGGCCCCCGAAAGTGCCGGCGCCGATCATCTCAAGGCCCTGTCGCGGGTTTCGCGCGCGCTGCGTGATCGTGTGCTGGTCGAAAAGCTGCGGGCGACCGATCGCGCCGATGCCCTCTATGCCTTGTTGGTGGAGCCGCTGAAGTCGCCGCGCGCGGCCTAGCAGGCGCACGCGACGAACATAACAACGGCGCGTCGGGACCGACGCGCCGTTGTCGCTACGCCACGTCTGCTGGATCAGTGAACCAGCGCCGGCTCCAGCTCGTTCTGCCGCACCAGCGCCTGGGCGGTCTCGATATTGGGTGCGCCCGCCAGCGGCCTGCCGTCGGCGGCGAACACGCCGATGGCATGTTTGCCGTCGGGCAATGTCACGGGCTTGATGTAGGCGAACTGCTCGAGCCCGAGGACAGCGAACTCGGCCGCCGACAAAGTCTTGAGGGGAGAGGCTGGTTCAAGCATGGGGTCCTCCTTCGTGACGAACCCGTCGGGCATCAGCCCGTGACGTCGATGGTTTTGCCGCGCGACGTCTTCGCGGGGGCGGTATCGATCCGAATGGTCTTCACTTTCGGCTCGATGGTCGGCCGCGCCAGATCGATGGCCAGCAGGCCGTTCTCAAGCTTGGCGCCGGTCACCTCGATGCCGTCGGCCAGCATGAATGTGCGATGAAACTGCCGCCCGGCGATGCCGCGATGCAGGTAGACCCGCTCCGGATCGTCCTGCTGCTTGCCGCGCACCGACAGCTGGTTCTCGACCACTTCGATGGTCAGGTCACCGTCGGTGAATCCCGCCACAGCCAAAGTGATACGCAGTCCAGCCTCGCCGATCTTTTCGATATTGTAGGGCGGATAGCCGTCGCTGCCGCTCTTCGTCAGCCGGTCAAGCGACCGTTCGAGCTGTTCAAACCCAAGCAGGAACGGCGAACTGAACATCGATACCCTGTTCACGGAACCCTCCTCTGGCGAGCGAGTGGCTGAGCGGGACCCCGGAGGCATCGCCGCACGCCAAAACATGTGGGCCTCACTGAGTGTGCGTTCAAGGGCCATGTCAAGGTGATGACGCCATCGCTTGCCTTGCCCCCTGGCGGTCTGTATAACCCCGCCTCCTTTCGGGCGGCCTGGCGCAAAGGGCATGCCATGGCGGTCCGGAAAACATCCCGACGAAGACTCGTCGATAGTGCCTCTATGAGGCGCTAACTCATTGAAAAGAGGATGAAAATGCCCAAAATGAAGACCAAGAGCGGAGCCAAGAAGCGGTTCCGGCTCACGGCGTCGGGCAAGGTCAAGATCCCGGTCGCCGGCAAGCGTCACGGCATGAGCAAGCGCGGCAACCGCTTCCTGCGCCAGGCCACCGGTACGGTGATCGCGGCCGAGGGCGATGCGCGCAAGATCAAGCAGTACTTCCTGCCCAACGCGTGACGGAGAGCTGAACCATGGCCCGCGTCAAACGGGGCGTCACCAGCCACGCCCGCCACAAGAAGGTCCTTAAGCTCGCCAAGGGCTACCGGGGCCGCGCCCATAACACCTATCGCACGGCGCTGGAGAAGGTCGAAAAGGGCCTCCAGTACGCCTATCGCGACCGGCGTGCCAAGAAGCGCAATTTCCGTGCGCTCTGGATCCAGCGCATCAACGCCGCCGTGCGCGAGCACGGCATGACCTACTCGGCGTTCGTCAACGGCATCGCCAAGGCCGGCATCGAGATCGATCGCAAGGTGATGGCCGATCTGGCGGCGCGCGAGCCGGCAGCGTTTAGGGCCTTGGTCGATCAAGCCCAGGCCGCCCTGAAGTAACGGCCGCTCGGCGCTGGCGCCGGCGGACGAGAGACAGAGAAAGGGAAGCCGCGGGCGACCGGGCTTCCCTTTTGTGCGTTTGGGGCAAGCTTTGATGGCCTTCATGGTGAGCTTGTCGAACCATGAAAGCGTCGCACGGTGCCGTGTGTAGGTAGAACGCGTCATGGTTCGACAGGCGCACCATGAAGCCAAGTGGGGACGACGATGGACGATCTGTCGACGATCCGGTCCGAGACGCTGGCGGCAGTGGCCGCGGCGGCCGACGCGCGTGCGCTCGATGCGGCGCGGGTGGCGGCGCTGGGCAAGAACGGCCGCGTCACCGGAT
>DATEIF010000593.1:0-7593 GCA_035279205.1 Vineibacter sp. | reverse complement strand
GGCAGGTGGCCGAAGGCCGGATGGGGAGCCAACGTGATCTCAGTTACCCAGACCACGTCGGCTCCCCTCCGCCCACCGACGTTTCGACGCGGAGCGTCGAAACGTCATATCGGGGCACCTCCCCACTGCGTGGGGAGGAATTCCCCATGACCCGCCTCACCCGCGATGAGCTGCGCGGCAAGGCGCAGACAGTGCTGGGCCCGGTCAACCCGGCGGTGCTGGGCCGCACCCTCATGCACGAGCACGTGCTATGCGACATCCGGCCGCCCAGCACGCGCACCGAGAACGATCTCGGGCCGGAGATCACGCTGGAGAACGTCTGGCAGCTGAACTACGGCCACGGCATCGCGCGCGCCGGCCGCAAGTACATGCTCGACCTCGAGGAAGTCGCGGTCCGCGAGCTCGACCTGATGAAGCAGGAGGGCGGCGACACCGTCGTCGAGCTCACCTGCGGCGGCCTGTCGCCCGACCCGGCCGGGCTGAAGCGCATCTCCGAGGGCACCGGCGTGCAGCTGGTCATGGGCTGCGGCTACTACGTCAACGACTACCAGGACCCGCGCAACAGCGCGCGCACGGTGCACGACTTCGCCGCCGAGATCATCGACCAGGTCCAGGTCGGCGCCTGGGGCACCGACGTGCGCGCCGGCATGATCGGCGAAATCGGCTGCCAGGCGCCGTGGACCGACCTGGAGAAGCGCGTGATGCGCGCCGCGCTGCTGGCCATGAAGGAGACAGGCGCGGCGCTCAACGTGCATCCCGGCCGTCACGAGGATCAGCCGCAGGAGGTCGCCGACTTCATCAAGGCTGCGGGCTACCCCACCGAGCGGGTCGTCATCAGCCATATCGACCGCACCGTCTTCGACGTCGAGCGCCTGCTGCGGCTGGCCGACACCGGGGTGACGCTGGAGTTCGACCTGTTCGGCCAGGAGAGCGCCTACTATGGGCTTTCCGACATCGACATGCCCAACGACGCCACCCGGCTGGAGCTGATCCGGGCGCTGATCGACCACGGCCACCTCGAGCGCGTCGTGATCAGCCACGACATCTGCTACCGCACGCGGCTGTCGGTATTCGGCGGCCACGGTTATGGCCATATCTTCCGCAACGTCGTGCCCATGATGCGCCGCCGCGGCTACAGCCAGGACGAACTCGACGCCATCCTCGTGCACAACCCGCGTCGCCTGCTGACCTTCGTGTGAGTTCACTGTTGGCATGCATCTTGCGCCGGTTGCGCTGCCGTTCGGATTCAAGCTACGGTCCGCCCCAAGCTGTCATAACGTACGGCGCATTCGGAGGGAGCAGATGAGGAAGCTTGCTTGTATGGCGGCCGCGCTGGCGGTCTTCGCACTGGGACAGGCGGAGGCCCAGACGCCGCGAAAAGGTGGTACCATCCGTTTTACGGCGCCCTACGCCGCCAGTCTCAACAGTCTCGACATCCACACCACGCCGCGCGCCCAGGACGACATCGTCGGCAAGGCGCTCAATCGCTCGCTCTACAGTTGGGACTCGGCAGCGGGCAAGGTGGTCCTGGAGCTGGCCAAGTCGGTGAGCGTTTCCGGCGACGGCCTCATCTACACCTACAAGCTGCGCGACGACGCCTACTTCCATAACGGCCGCAAGATGACGGCCGACGACATCATCTGGTCCTACACCCGCATCCTGGACAGCAGCAAAGGCTTCCCCGGCGTGCGCTACATCCGGATCATCAAGGGCGCCACAGACGTCGAGAAGGGTCAGGCCAAGGAGATCAGCGGTCTGCGCAAGATCGACGACTTCACGCTGGAGATGACGCTCGCCGACCGAGTCGAGCCGGGCTACTACCTGTTCAACGGCACCACCGCCATTCTGCCGAAGGAAGAGGAAAGCCGCCTCAGCAGCCACCCGGTCGGCCTGGGGCCGTTCAAGTTCGTCGAGCACATCCCCGGCTCGCGCGTGGTGGCCGAGCGCTGGGAGAAGTTCTACAAGCCCGGCAAGCCCTACGCCGACCGCTTCGTACTGCTGATGATGCCTGAAGCCGCCGCCCGCGATCTGGCGTTCCGCTCCAAGGAAATCGATACCTCGGTCCTCGGTCCGGCGCAGTACCTGGTCTATCGCGGCGATCCGGAGCTGTCGAAGGGCATCCTCGAAGTCGCCGAGATGTTCACCCGCTCGATGCAGTTCAACCCGGCGTACAAGCCGTTCAGCGACAAACGCGTGCGGCAGGCGATCAACTATGCCGTCGATACCGACCTGATCATCAAGCGGCTGGTCAAGGACAAGGCCTATCGTGCCACGAGCTGGCTGCCCTCGGCGTCGCCGGCCTTCGACAAGTCGATGAAGCCCTACCCGTTCGATCCCGAGAAGGCCAAGAAGCTGCTGGCCGAAGCGGGCTATCCCAACGGCTTCGAGTTCGAGATCAGCACCAGCGCCAACGAGAGCTGGGGCCTGCCGATCGTCGAGGCGATGATCCCGATGCTGGCCAAGGTCGGCATCAAGATGAAGCCCAAGATGGTCGAGGTCACGGTGCTGACCGAGGTCGCCATGAAGGGCGAGCACCAGGCCTTCATCGGCTCGAGCCTGACCGGCCCCGATTCGCTGGCGACGCTGCTGTGCTTCTATTCGAAGACGCCACGCACGGGCTGCAACTACACCAGCTTCAACGACCCGGCCTTCGACAAGCTGATCGACGAAGCAAAGCAGTCGGCCGATCCGGAGAAACAGAACGAGTTGCTGCGCCAGGCCAACAACCTCCTCTACGAGGCCGCGCCGGTCTGGTTCTTCAACTACAACAAGGCGGTCATGGCCTATCAGCCCTGGATCCACGGGCTGCAGGCCAACCCGACCGAACTGACGCACCAGTACGTTGAGGACGTCTGGGTCGACGAGCGCTCGCCGGCCAAGTAAATCCGTCCCATCTGGTCGCGCCCATGCTGGCCGTCCTCCTGCGCCGACTGTTGAATGTCATTCCGACAGTCGGCGCCGTCATCCTCCTCATCTTCGTGCTCTTCAGCGTCATCCCCGGCAGCTTCACGTCGACCGGCGCCGAGGATGGCCGCATGCTCGACCCGCAGGTGATGGAGCGCATGCGCAAGGAGATGGGGTTGGATGACCCCATCCTCGAGCGCTTCGGGCGCTACGTCGGCCATACGCTGGTCGGCGACCTCGGCAAGTCGTTCCGCACCCGCGAGCCGGTGACCAAGCTGATCGCCGACCGGCTCTGGCCGTCGTTCAAGCTGGCGATGGCGGCCATGGGCTTCGCAGTCCTGATCGGCGTGCCGCTTGGCTTCATCGCCGCCCTGCGACCCGGCGGCGTAGTCGATTCGGTCTCGATGATCGTGGCCGTCTCCGGGCTGTCGCTGGCGCAGTTCTGGCTCGGCCTGATGATGATGTATCTCTTCGGCCTGCTGCTGGGATGGCTGCCCAGTTTCGGCTACGGCGACGGCGGGCCGCGCTACCTGATCCTGCCCGGCCTGGCGCTGGGCGTCGGTCCGATGGCCCTGCTGGCGCGCACGACGCGGGCCGCGGTGCTCGACGTGCTGAACGCCGACTTCGTGCGCACCGCACGCTCCAAGGGCATGGCCGAGGCCCGGGTCGTGACCTGGCACGTGATGCGCAACGCCCTGGTGTTGGTGATCACCACCATCGGCCTGCAGTTCGGCTCGCTGATGGGTACCGCCGTCGTGGTCGAGAAGCTGTTCTCCTGGCCGGGCCTGGGATCGCTGCTGGTCGACTCGGTGTTCCAGCGTGACATCCCCGCCGTCCAGGGCTGCATCCTGGTGATCGTGCTCTTCTTCCTCGCCATCAACACGCTGGTCGACCTCGCCTATGCGGCGATCGATCCGCGCATCCGTTACGCGTAATGCCATGAAATTCCGGGCCAACCTCTATATCGGCGGCGCCTGCTTCGCGACCGCCGTCATCGTCGGCGTACTGGCGCCGTTGATCGCCACGCACGATCCGGTCTTCGACGCCAACCTGATGAACGCCGAGATCCCGCCGGGCTGGGAGTATCCCTTCGGGACCGACGCACAGGGTCGTGACATCTATTCGCGCGTCGTGCACGGCGCGCGAATCTCGCTGACCGTCGGTCTGGTCGCGCAGTGCATCAACAGCATCATCGGCGTCTCCCTGGGCCTGACCGCCGGCTACTGGGGCGGCTGGTGGGATGACCTGGTGAGCGGGCTCACCAACCTGATGCTGGCCATCCCGTCGCTGATCTTTGCGCTCGCCATCATGGCGATCCTGGGTCCTGGCCTGGTCAGCCTGCTGATCGCGCTGGGGCTCACCAGCTGGTCCTATTCCTGCCGGCTGGCGCGGGCGCAGGTGCTGTCGCTGAAATCGCAGGGCTACATCCAGGCCGCCAAGATCCTGGGCTACAGCGACCTGCGCATCATGTTCACCCAGCTGCTGCCCAACATCCTGGGACCGCTGATCGTGATCGCCACCCTGGGCGCCGGCGGCTCGATCCTGGCCGAGGCGGCGCTGTCGTTCCTTGGTCTCGGCATCCGCCCGCCCTATCCGAGCTGGGGCAGCATGCTCTCGGATGCGCGCGAGCAGATCACCACGGCGCCGTGGCTGTCGATCTTCCCGGGCCTGGCCATCTTCATCACCGTGCTGGGCCTGAACCTGCTGGGCGACGGGCTGCGCGACATCCTCGACCCGCAATCGCGCGAGCGCACGTCATGAGCACGCCGCTGCTGGAGGTCGAGAACCTCAGCATTGCGCTGAGCCAGGGCGGCAAATCGTACAAGGCCGTCGAGGACGTCTCGTTCGCCATTGCCCCGGGCGAGACACTGGGGCTGGTGGGCGAGTCGGGCTGCGGCAAGAGCATCACGGCGCTGGCAGTGATGGGATTGCTGCGCCATCCGCTGGGGCTGGGCGGCGGGCGTATCACGCTCGACGGCAGCGACATCCACAACCTGCCGCCGGCCAAGCTGCGGCAGCTGCGCGGCAAGCGCATCGCGATGATCTTCCAGGAGCCGATGACGGCGCTCAACCCGCTGTCCACGGTCGGCCGGCAGATCGCCGAGATGTTCGTGCTGCACGCCGGCGCCAACTGGAGCGAGGCGACCGACCGCGCCGTGGACGCGCTGCGCCAGGTGCACGTGCCCTCGCCCGAGCGCCGCGTGAAGGACTTTCCGCACCAGCTGTCGGGCGGCATGCGCCAGCGCGTGATGATCGCGATTGCGCTGGCCTGCAGTCCCGACCTGCTGATCGCCGACGAACCCACCACCGCGCTCGACGTCACGGTGCAGGCCGAGATCGTCGACCTGATGCAGGAGCTGTGCGCCGCCAAGGGCACCGCGATCCTGATGATCTCGCATGACCTTGGGCTGGTCGCCAACATGTGCCGGCGCGTGGCGGTGATGTATGCCGGCCGCATCGTCGAGCAGCAGGCCGCCGCCGAGATCTTCGAGCGTCCGCAGCACCCCTACACGCGCGGCCTGATCGCATCGCTGCCGCGCCTGGGCGCGCGCGTCGTGCACGGCCGCCAGCGCCTGCAGGAGATCAGCGGCGTGGTGCCGGCGATCACGGCCTTCCCGGCCGGCTGCCGCTTCCGGCCGCGCTGCCAGCGCGCCACCGACATCTGCCAGTCGAACGATCCATCCCCCACGCCGCTGCCCGAGAACGGGCTCGTCCGGTGCCATCACCATGGCTGACGCCACCCCGACGCCCCTGCTGGCGATCGACGACCTTGCCGTGCACTACCCGATCGGCGGTGGTTTCAGCCGCCCCAAACGCGTGCTCAAGGCCGTCGACGGCATCGCGCTCACCGTCGCGCCCGGCGAGTGCCTCGGGCTGGTGGGCGAATCGGGCTGCGGCAAATCCACGCTGGCGATGGCGATCATGGGCCTGGTCTCGCCGACAAGCGGCCTGATCCGCATCGCCGACCAGGAGATCAGCGCCACGAAGAAGGCCGATCACATGCACCTGGCGCAGACGGTGCAGATGGTCTTCCAGGATCCTTACGCCTCGCTCAACCCGCGCCAGACCGTGCGCCGCACGCTTGCCGATCCGCTGCGCCTGCACGGCATCGGCAACAAGACCGAGGTCGAACATCGCGTCGCCGACATCATGGCCAAGGTCGGCCTGCGCCCCGAGCAGGCCGATCGCTATCCGCACGAGTTCTCCGGCGGCCAGCGCCAGCGCATCGGCATCGCCCGTGCGCTGATCCTGCGGCCGCGCCTGGTGCTGTGCGACGAGCCGGTTTCGGCGCTCGACGTCTCGATCCGGGCCCAGATCATCAACCTGCTGCTGGAACTGAAGGACGACCTGGGCCTGTCGTACATCATGATCTCGCACGATCTGGGCGTGGTCGAACATGTCAGCGATCGGGTCGCGGTGATGTATCTGGGCCGTATCGTCGAGCGCGGCGACTGGCGCGAGATCTTCGAGGACCCGCGCCATCCCTACACGCGCGCGTTGATCGCCGCGATCCCCGACGCCTTCCGGCGCCGCGCCGTGGCCGGCCAGAAGGCGCGTGGCGAGATCCCCAGCGCACTGGCGCCGCCGCCCGGCTGCCATTTCCACACGCGCTGCCCGCTGGTGGCCGAGCAGTGCCGCTCGGACTCGCCGCCGCTGGAGCCCGTGAACCCCGGCCATCTCGCCGCCTGCCACTTCCGCGACCGCGCGGCGTAGTTGCCTTCATGGTGAGCTCGTCGAACCATGAAGGCTTCGCACCTACGCTCGTGCGTCGGCTTCATGGTTCGACAAGCTCACGATGAAGCTTATTCTGATGCCTCGAACTCGACGAGGTCGGCGCCGTCGGCGACCTGGTCGCCCGGGGTGTAGAGCAGGCGCTTGATCGTGCCGTCGGACGGCGCCACCAGGGTGTGCTCCATCTTCATCGCTTCCAGGACGACCACCGGCTGGCCACGGCTCACGGTTTCGCCAGCCTTGACCTTGAAGTCGATGATCTTGCCCGGCATCGGCGCCTTCAGCCCGCCGCCCGGCGCACCGGCGGCCTCGGCCGCCGACACGTCGCGTGGATCGACCAGCCGCAGCACGCGGCCACCGACGCTGCCGTCGGCGAACACCACGTAATCGACGCCACCGTCGTTGGCGACGTTGCGCACCACGCGCGCCGAGGTCACCGCCTCGCCCAGAGTGGCGCGGAAGCTGCCGTCGCGCGCCCGCACGGCACCGGCATCCAGCACCGTGCTGCCAATCTCCAGCCGGCAATCGATCGTGCCGGCATCGCGGGCCGGGCTGGCGCCGGCGGCGCGACGGTAGTGCACCAGCACCGGCACGTCGCGATCGGCGTCCTTCCAGCGCACCTCGTCATGGCCGGCGCCATTGAGGCGCCAGCCGTCGACCCGGTGCCAGGGCGATGTCGGTTCCGTCGATGCCGCGGCGCGGTCCGAGGCATCGCCCCGCCACTCCAGCAGGCGCGCCAAGGTCGCCAGCGCCAGCACGCGCGCATCGGCGGTCTCGGCCTTGGGGATCACCGCGGCCTTGTGGCGCTCGATGAAGCCGGTATCGACCTCGCCGGCGGCGAACGCCGGATGCGCCGCGATGCGCGCCAGCAATGCGGTATTGGTGCGCACGCCCACCACCTCGGTCTCGGCCAGCACGCGCTGCAGGCGGCGCAGCGCCGCGGCGCGGTCAGGACCG
>DATEIF010000592.1:0-7638 GCA_035279205.1 Vineibacter sp. | reverse complement strand
ATCTCGTACGACGAGATGTTCTCGCTGCGGCGGCGGATGCAATCCTTCAGGCGGTCGATGAAGTAGTAGAACCCGTCCGCGTCGCGCTTCATGGCGTCGCCGGTGTGGAACCAGAGGTTGCGCCACGCCTTGACCGTCTCCTCGGGCATGGCGTTGTAGCCGGCCATGAAGGCGTGCGGCGCGCGCGGCCGGATCTGCAGTTCGCCGACATGATCGGGCGGTAGCTCGGCATCGGTCTCGGGGTCGGCGATACGGCATTCGAACCAGTCGCCCGCGATCTTGCCGCAGCTGCCGTCGCGGCGGCGGATGTCGCGCGGCATGTAAAGCGGGCAGTTGGCTTCGGTCGATCCGTAGAGCTCGATCAGCTGCACGCCGAAGCGTTGCTCGAAGGCCTCGCCGAACACCGGCGATATCGGCACGGCCGTGGCGATGCGCAGATTGTGCTCGCGATCGCGCGATGTCTCGGGCTGCTTGAAGATGAACTCGGTCATCACCCCCAGCAGGTTGGTCACGGTGGCGTCGCTGGCACGGATGTCGTCGACCCAGCCGCTGGCGCTGAAGGTTTCCGCCATGCTGACCGGCGCGCCCAGCAGGAGAGCGCCGAACACCTGCACAATCAGGGCATTGGTATGGAACAGCGGCAGGCAGGTGTACACGCGATCGTCGGCGGTCAGTCCGAGTTGCTCGATATAGATCAGGGGATTGAAGTAGATCTGCGCGTGCGGGATCAGCACGCCTTTCGACGGGCCTGTCGTGCCGGACGTATAGATGATCGCGCCGATGTCGCTGCCGGTGACCCCGACGTCGATGCCGGTCTCGCGCCCGTGGCGCACGTCGTCGAACGCCAGCAAGGTCAGGCGGCTGTCGGGTGCCCGCGGTGCCTGAGGCGCCACGATGACCGTGCGCAGGTGGCCGCATTTCTCCTCGACGTCCAGCAGCCGCGGCAGGAACGACGCGTCGATGATCATCACGCGTGCAGCCGAGTTGTTGGCGACATGCACCAGGAAGGCGCCGGTATAGGCGGTGTTGACGGTGACCAGCACCGCGCCCAGCCGATTGACCGCGAGCCAGGTCTCGATGAAGGCGGTGCTATTGCGCATCATGATCAGGACGCGGTCGCCATGACTGACGCCCAACTCGGCGAGCGCATTGGCGAGCTGGCGCGTGCGCAGCTCCATCTCGCCGAAGGAGATGAACGGCTCCCCCATCATGCGCACGAACGGCCGATCGGCGCGCTCGTCAGCCTGCATCGCCAGCACCGCGGGCGTCGTCTGCGCCGAGATGTCGGGAATCATCATCTGCGTTCCTCCTCAAGCATCAGCATCGGCCGGGATGCGCCGCGCCAGCGCGGTCGCGTTGCGCGCGGCGATGCGGCCGGAGGTGAAGGCCCATCCGAGGTGATGCCCGTGACCTTCCAGGAGGACGCCGCCCTGTCCCGTGGAGCCGGCCGCGAACAGGCGTTCCACAGGTCGATCGCGCTCGACGATCACGCGCAGATCATCGCTCACTTTCACGCCGCCATCCGTCAGCACGATGAAGCTCTGGATCGGACCCAGTGCATGGAAGAGCGGGCGGGCCAGAGGCGGCGGCAGATCGCTGCCGCTCGACGCACGGGCTTGCCGATGGGCGCTGGCTGCGGCCTCCAGCACGTCGCCGGCCATGCCGGTCCGCGCCGCCAGTGTCGCAAGCGACGGGGCGCTATGGACGAGGTCGGGGCGGGTGCGGCGATAGTCGGGGAAATACGCGTAGGCCACACCGGGTGCGGTCGACACCGGGTGGGGCCAGCGCGAATAGCGCTCGGCGATGGCCTGGTCGAAGACGAGGTAGGCCGTGTTGTCGGGCTGGGCGGCCACCGCCAGGCCGGGAGGCCCGTCGCTGGTGTCGATACGGGCGCCCGTTGCGCCGACGAGCATGGCGCCGTCGCGCAACAATGACGCCTCCGGCGCCATCACCGTCGTCATGAAGCGCATGATCAGCGGCCGGATCGCGGCCGCGGGGAGATGGTGCAGGGCCATCCGCATCAAGAAGGTGAGGCTGCGCCAGGGCGGCACGACCTGGAAGAGGCGCCGCCGCCTGGGCGTGACGAAGCGCAGCACCGGTCCCAGGATCAGGTCACCGTTGAGGACCTCGCCGCCGATGTCGAGCACCATCTGCTGGCAATCGCCGGTGTTCGTGCGATTGATCGCCGGAACGGCGGCCAGGGCAGGGTTGCCGTACAGCGCCTTGAAGTGGCTGCTGCCGCTGTAGTCACCGCCGGCCAGGATCACGGCCTGGCGCGCCAGGAAGCGGCGGCTGCCGGCGGGCGTGTCGGCTTCGATGCCGGTCGCCGCCGGGCCGTCGAGCAGGATGCGCCGGGCGCGTGTGTTGAGGCGGATATCGACACCGGCACGCCGCGCTGCACGCGTGAGGTGATAGATATAGGCGCGCGATGTCGGCAGGACGTTATGCATGCGCGCCTGGCGGTGCGGCTGCTCGGGCATCGGACCGAAGAACTCGACGCCATGCCCGCGCAGCCAGGCGACGGTCTCGGTCACGTTCTGCGTCAACAGGCGGCGCAGCGCCAGGTTATCCCTGTCGACCAGGCGGCCGGCCAGCAATCCCAGGTCGGTGAAATGATCGTCCGCGTCGTCGTCGATGCCGCGCCGCTTCTGATCGGGCGTGCGCGTGGCGGTGATCGATCCGACGGACCATCCCGTGCTGCCGCCGGTCGCCTCGTTCTTCTCCAGCAGGACCACCGAGGAGCCGCGCGAAGCGGCTTCGATCGCCGCCGCGAGGCCGGAGCCGCCGCCGCCGACCACGACGATATCGGCGCTCACGGGTTCGTCCACGGGACGCGTCATTGCCGGCTGGCCGAGACCGAAAGGATGGGACGGATGCGCTCGATATCGGCGCTGGCCTGGGCGCGATCGCCGCAATAGGCGACGCGACCGCGGTCCAGGACGTAGATCACGTCGGCCACCGAGAGGCTGAACCGCAGATCCTGCGCCGCCAGCAGCATGGTCTGGCCCTTGGCCTTCAGGCCCCGGATCATGTCCTCGAGCGTGCGCACGACCAGCGGCGAGAGGCCTTCGGTCGGCTCGTCGATCAGCAGCAGCCGGGGATTGCCCACCAGGGTGCGCGCGATCGTCAGCATCTGCTGTTGGCCACCGCTCAGCAGTCCGCCATGGCGGGCGCGGAATTCCTGCAGGGCCGGGAAGAGCTCGTAGACCGCCTTGCGGTTCCACGGGCCGTCATGCCGCTCGGCGACCTCGAGGTTCTCCTCGACGGTGAGATCGGCGAAGACGCGCCGATCCTCGGGAACATAGCCGATGCCGGCGCGCGCGATCCTGTAGGGCGGCAGCGCCGAGATCTCGGTGCCGTCGAGGCGGATCCGGCCGGTCGTGACCGGCGCAATGCCCATGATCGACTTCAGGCAGGTCGACTTGCCGACGCCGTTGCGGCCGATCAGGCAGACCATGTCGCCTTCGCCGACCTTGACGTCGACGTCGAACAGCACATGGGCAGGCCCGTAGAACGTGTTGATCGCCTCACACGTGAGCATCGTCGCCCTCACCCAGGTAGACGTCGCGCACGCGCGGATCGCTGCGCACCGCGGCGGGCGTGCCCTGCACCAGCCGGCGGCCCTGGTGCATGACGGTGATGCGATGGGCGTTGTCGAACACCATGTCGATGTCGTGCTCGGTGAAGAGCACCGAGATCTGCCGCTCGGCACTCAGGGACCGGATGATGCCGACGACGATCTCGCGCTCGGCGCCGCTCATGCCGGCGGTGGGCTCGTCGAGGAGCAGCACCTGCGGGTTCCCGGCCAGCGCGATGGCGAACTCCAGGCGCTTGCGGTCACCGGCCGCCAGCTCGCCGCCCATGCGCGTGCCCATGCCGGCGATCTGCACGCGGGCCAGCAGCTCATGCGCCTCGTCGCGGTAGCGTTCGCCGGTGAGTCGGAACGGGTGGCGGCAGTCGCCGCGCTGGGCCAGCAGCGCCAGCTGCACGTTCTGGTGGACGGTGAAGCCAGTGAAGATGCTGGTGATCTGGAACGAGCGGGCGATGCCCATGCGGGCCCGCCGATGCGGCGGCACATGCGTGATCCGCTGGTCGCCATAATGCACGTCGCCGCGTGTCGGCCGCAGTAGGCCGGAGATCACGTTGAGCAGCGTGCTCTTGCCGGCGCCGTTGGGTCCGATGATGGCATGGATCTCGCCGCGCTGCAGGTCGATGGACACGTCATCCAGCGCCCGGAAGCCGCCGAAATGCATGCTCACGGACGTGACCGATACGATGCCCGGGGATAGGCTCGGGGACGGCGCGGTCATCGGGCGCGGCGCCGCAGGCGCTCCCAGGCAGCGATGATGGCACCGGCCACGCCGCCGGGTAGGTAGAGCACGACCAGCAGCACGATCACCCCGAACACCAGCAGCGGGTATTCGGAATAGGTCGTGATCACGAAGTTGGTGAAGACGAAGATGGCGGCGCCGACGATGGGGCCGGCGAATGTGTGGATGCCGCCGGCCAGGGCCATCAGCACCGGCTCGGCCGACTGGCTCCAGTGGAGCAGGGACGGGAACGCCATCTGCTGCAGCGGCGCGCGCATGGCGCCGGCGATCCCGGCGAAGGCGCCGGCGATGACGAAGGCGCCCAGCTCGTAGTTGCGCACGCCCAGCCCGACGAAGATCGCGCGCTGGCGGTTCTCGCGGATGGCGTTCAGGGCCGTCCCGAACGCCGACAGCGTGATCAGGCGCAGCGCGGCCAGCGACACCAGCGTCACGGTGAGCACGAAGAGGTAGTAGTTCCGTGCCGGCAGCAGCCAATCGGGCGGCATCACCGGCAGGCCGTCGTCGCCGCCGGTGAAGCCGTACCAGCCCATCACCACCGTGTGCAGGAGCTGGCCGAAGGCCAGCGTGAGCATGGCGAAGTACATGCCGGTCACGCGCACCGCGAACCAGCCGACCGCCAGCGCGATCGCGCCGGCGATGAAGGGGCTGGCCAGCAGGCCGACATAGACCGGCACGGCGAGCTTGTTGAACAGGATGGCGACCGTATAGGCGCCGAGCCCGTAGTAGGCGGCGTGGCCGAAGGACAGCATGCCGGCCTGGCCCAGCAGCAGATTATAGCTCACGGCGAAGAGCGCCATGATCAGGAAGTCGATGGACAGGAACAGGTAGCTCTCGCCCAGCACGAAGGGCAGCAGGTAGAGCGCGACGATCAGGCCGCCGCCGATGATCGTCTTGGTCCGCATCGACAGCGCGGTGCTGCCGACCGCCGGCTGGAGAGGGGGCAGGGGCTGGACGGTCATGTGCTGCGGCCCAGCAGGCCTTGCGGGCGGATCAGCAGGACCGCGCACAGGGCGATGAAAACGAAGGCGATCGCCAGCTTGGGCGCGAACAGGATGCCGACGGCATGCACGACGCCGATCAGCACGGCGCCGATCAGGGCCCCCATGACGTTGCCGACGCCGCCGATGATGATCACCGCGAAGGACTCGATGATGATCGAGGAGTCGATGCCCAGCGAGACCGAGCCGACCGGCGCCGCGAGCACGCCGCCCAGCCCGGCCAGGCCGGCGCCCAGCGCGAAGACCCCGGTGAAGAGGCGCTGCACGTTGACACCCAGGGCGCCGATCATCTCGCCGTCGGCCACGGCGGCGCGGATGGTCTTGCCGAAACGGGTGCGGGTCAGCAGCAGATGCAGGCCGGCCGCGATGAGCACGCCGACCAGGATCAGCATGGCGTTGTAGGTCGGGAACGGCATGTCGAGGATCGTGATCGCGCCGTCGAGGCCGGCAGGACGCGCCACGGTGCGATAGTCGCGCCCCCACAGCATCTTGATGCCGTCGGCGACGATCAGCGTGATGGCATAGGTGAGGATGAGCTGGTACTGGTGCGGCCGCGTCGCGATGCGCTTGAGCAGTCCCCATTCGATGAGGGCGCCGACGCCGGCGACGATCGGTGGCGCCAGGCACAGGGCGGCGAGAAAGCCCCAGGTCCTGTCGCCGACCATCGTCGCGACCGAATAGGTCAGGAAGGCCGCCAGCATGTAGAAGGAGCCATGCGCGAAGTTGGCGATGCGCATGGTGCCGAAGATCAGCGTCAGCCCTGAGGCGACGACAAAGAGAACCATGCCCCGGCTGAGACCGCTCAGGGCCTGGATGAGGATCTCATCCATCATGTGAAGACAGCCTTGCCGGGGGAACGCTGGCGCTGCTCGGCGTCACTTCGCCTTGCGGGCTTCCAGCACTTCGGCCTCGCTCGGCCAGATCTTGTCGGCCGCGACGCGCTCGACCTCAGCCAGCACCTTGAACGGCACCTTGTCGCCGGCCGCGGTCTTGCCGATGAACGAGGGCACGTCGCCCTGGTGGTCGAGCTGCCGGAACCTGGTCTTGCCGCGCAGCAGGTCGAACGTGCCGGCTTCCAGCGCCTTGACCAGGGCGGCCGCCTCGACGCTCTGCGCGTCCTTGATCGCGCCGGCATAGGCCATCACCGCCTCGTAGCCCATGATCGCGAAATCCGCGGGATAGTCGTTGTACTTCGCCCGGTAGCGCTCGACGAAGCGGCTCACCGTGTCGCCCTGCATGGCGAAGAAGGGGGCCCGCATCTGGCCCCAGATGCCATCGGGCATTTCCTGGCCCAGCGCCTTGAGGTCGTCCATGAACAGCAGCGTGCCGACGGCGGTGCGATTGAACAGCCCGTAGGGCTTGGCCTGCTTGATGAAACCGACCAGATCGGCGCCCCAGAGATAGGAGAACACGACGTCGGGCTTGGCCGAGGCGAGCTTGGTGATGTAGCTCGTGTAGTCGGGCTCGCCCAGCTTGGGCCATGCCTCGGTGACGAACTCGGCGCCGGGATTGATCTTGGCCAGCCGCTCCTTGAAGAATTTCAGCCCCTGGTGCGATGCCTCGTAGTCGCCGCCGATGAAGGCGAACTTCTTGCCCTTGGGGCCCATCACTTCGGCCATCGCGCGCGCTTCCATCAGGCCGCTGGGAACCAGCGTGAAGAAGTGCGGATGGAAGAGCTCCATGGGCAGACGCGGCGTGTTCGGCGTCGTCATGATCACGGGCTTCTGGTACTGCCGGGCCACCGCCGACACGGTGAGGCCGACGGCGCTGGAGTTCGGCCCGATCAGGACGTCGACCTTCTCGCGCGTGATCAGGTCGCGCGTGTGCGTGGTGCCGAGGTCCGGCTTGAGCTGCGAGTCGCGCACCAGCAGCGCCACCTTGCGGCCGAGCAGCCCGCCGGCGGCGTTGACCTCGTCGATGCCCAGCTCGACGCCGTTGACCGTCGATCGGGTGTAGCTGGCGGCGATGCCGGTGAGGTCGGTCGTGAGTCCGATCTTGATGTCCGACTGTGCCCGCGCGGCACCGGCCATCGAAGGGCCAAGCGCCATCGCGCCCAGCATGGCGCGCGTCACGGCGCGCCGGCCATAGGCTTTCTGTGTCACCTTCACGACGTTCCCTCCGTCCATTACCGGCGCGGCTTGTGCCGCTGCCACGCTGCCCCCGAACACTCACCCCATTCCGAGAAATCGCGGATTTCCTTCGAAATTATCGGCTATTTGAATGTTCATTCAATTCAAAACTTGGCATTGCCGGCAATCGCCAGTCAAGAAGTTTGTTGGCGAGCGGGATGTCGCTGTGGTGGAGGGATG
>DATEIF010000591.1:0-3074 GCA_035279205.1 Vineibacter sp. | reverse complement strand
CCTCCCCCACTGCGTGGGGGAGGGAAGAACCGCCTCAGCGCGCGACGATTCGTGAGGTCAGTAGTACTGAGAACACAGAGGCGCACAGAGAGAAGGGGAGATTGCGCGCCGAAGACGCGCCTTGGTTCTTCTCTGTGTCCCTCTGTGCCCTCCGTGTCTCTGCGGTGAAGTCTTCCAACAACGCTTCATCCATACGATCGCGGGCGATCGACGCACCGCAGGGTCCCTCGCGTCGCTCAGGACGACACGGTGCCGTCGCTGCGTTCATGCTCGCCATCGGCCTGTGCGTCACACCCGCCCACGCCGCGCCCGAGACCGTGAAGTTGATCGTGCCTTTCGCGGCGGGCGGCCCTGCCGATCTGATCGCGCGCGTCGTGGCGCCCGGGCTGAGCGAGGCGCTGGGCAAGACGGTGGTGGTCGACAACCGCGGCGGTGCCGGCGGCACCATCGGCGCCAACGTGGTAGCCAAGGCGGCGCCCGACGGCCTGACGTTGCTGCTCACCACCTCGTCGCTGGTGCTGAGCGCCGGCACCACGCCCAAGCTGCCCTACGATCCGCGCAAGGACCTGGCGCCGATCTACCTGCTGGGCGAGGTGCAGAGCATGCTGGCGGTGCGCGCCGATCTGGGCGTCAGCAACCTCGCCGAGCTCACGGCCAAGGCGCGCAGCGGCAAGCTCAACTACGGCTCGACCGGCGTGGGCGGCACCATGCACGTCGCCGCCGAGCTCTACGCCAAGACCATCAAGACGCCGCTGGTGCACGTGCCCTACCGCGGCGCCGGCCCGGCGCTGCTCGACCTGGTCGCCGGCACGATCGACCTGGTGAACGCCGATGTGCCGGTGCTGAAACCCTACATCGCGGAAGGCCGCATCAAGGGCATCGTGATCTTCGACACCAAGCGCGCGCCGCTGCTGCCCGAGATCCCCACCGCGGCGGAAGCTGGCATGCCGGAGCTGCAGCTCACCAACTGGTACGGCGTGCTGGCGCCGGCCGGAACGCCGCCGGCGCTGCGCCAGCAGATCGCCGCGGCACTGGCCAAGGTGGTGCAGCAGCCCGACGTCGCTGCGCGCCTGGCCGAGGCCGGCTTCAGCAATCCCAAGGACACATCAGGCTTCCAGGCCAGGCTGGATGCCGACTTCGCGCGCTGGATCCCCTGGCTGCGCGACGCCAACATCCGCACGGAGTGATTCCCTTCTCCCCGCGCAGGCGGGGAGAAGGTGCCCGAAGGGCGGATGAGGGGCTTCGTGATCGTGATGCAGGTCACAGGTGTCCGCGACCCGCGCTTGTTCGTCGTGCTGCAAAGCCCCTCATCCGGCGCTGACGCGCCACCTTCTCCCCGCCGGCGCGGGGAGAAGGGAATATCGCCGAGGCCCGTCGATGATCTTCGAACACCGCACCTACACCGTGGCGCATGGGCAGATGGAGGACTACCTCGCACGCTACGAAACGCACGGGCTGCCGGTGCAGAAGAAGCACCTCGGCCGGCTGCTGGGCTTTTTCGTGAGCGAGATCGGCCCGCTCAACCAGGTCGTGCACATCTGGGTCTACGACAGCCTGGCCGACCGCGAGCGCCGTCGCGCCGCCATGGCGGCCGATCCGGCCTGGCAGGCCTTCAAGAAGACCAACCGCGGCACCTTCGTGGCCCAGGACGTCAAGGTGATGGTGGGCACGTCCTTCTGCCCCAACCACGTCTGAGGTGATCGCCATGCCGCCCACACCGCCGTCGCTCCACGACATCGTGCGCAACCCGCTGAAGGACAAGCTGGCGCGTGGCGAGCTTGTCGCCTCGATGACGGTACGCATGGCACGCGGCCCCGAGATCGGGCGGATCGCCGCCAGCGCCGGCTTCGACACGCTCTATATCGATCTTGAGCACAGCGCGTTGTCGCTGGAGACGACGGCGGTGATCTGCACCGTGGCGCGCGAGGCCGGGGTGGTGCCGCTGGTGCGCGTGCCGGCGCTCGATGCGGCCCTGATCGGACGCGTTCTGGACGTCGGCACCATGGGCATCATCGCGCCGCAGATCCAATCAGCAGCCGATGCACAGCGGGCCGTCAGCTGCTGCCGGTATCCACCGCAGGGCGAGCGGTCGATCGCCACTGGCTTGCCGCTGCTGCACCACCGCAGCTTTCCGCCGCACGCGGCGTGCGCGGCGCTCGACGCTGCCGTCTTCATCGCCGTCATGATCGAGACGCCGCAGGCCCTGGCGCATGCCGGCCCGATCGCGGCTGTCGACGGCATCGACATGCTGTTCGTCGGCGCCCATGACCTGGCCGGTGCGATGGGCTGGCCGGAAGCCGGGCGCGATGCCGCGGTCGAGGGCGCTTTCGACCAGGTGCTGGCGGCGGCGCAGCCGCACGGCAAGGCCGTGGGCGCCGGCGGTGTCGCCGGCAAGCCGGCGCTGTTGCGGCGCCTGGTGTCCAAGGGCGTGCGCTACATCTCGACCGGCAGCGACCTTTCCTTCCTCCTGTCGGCCGCAACCCAGCAGGCGCAGTCCGTGCATGGCATGATACCCTGAGACCGCCTCGCTTCGCCGGCCGAGGCGCCTGGGGGAGGAGCATGGCCACGCTTCATTTCATCTGCGGCAAGGCCGGGGCAGGGAAGACGACCCTGGCGCGTGAACTGGGGCGGACGGTTCCCGCCGTGGTGTTCTGCGAGGACGAATGGATCTGCAAGCTCGGCTTCGAGATCCGCTCGCTCGACGATTTCGTGGCAGCATCCACCAAGTGCCGCAGCGTGATCGGGCCTCTCGCCGGCGATCTCCTGCGCCTGGGTGTTTGCGTCGTCTTCGACTTCGCCGGCAACACCGTCAAGGGCCGGCAGTGGGTGCGTGAGCTCTTCGAGGCAGCCGATGCCGATCACGTCCTGCACGTCATCGACGCCAGCGATTCGCAGTGCCTCGCCAACATTCACAAGCGCAACGACGAGAAGCCGTCCGGCATCTACTGGGGGCATGTCACCGACGAGACATTCCACGGCGTGACCGTGTATTTCGCGCCGCCGCAACCCGAGGAGGGCTTCCGCACGTGGATGCACGTTCGGCCTTAGAGCACGTCTCGATTTTATAGAAGCGC
>DATEIF010000590.1:0-2163 GCA_035279205.1 Vineibacter sp. | reverse complement strand
GATATTGACGATGTCGCCCCGGCCGCGTCTCACCATGCCGGGCAGCAGGGCCCGGGTCAGCCGCATCATGGCCAGGAAGTTCACCTGCACGACCGCTTCCCATTTCACGGCATCGCTGTCGTGGAAGGGGACATTGCCGCCGCTGTCGTGACCGGCATTGTTGATCAGGATATCGACGTCGGCGAACGGGCCGGCCAGCGCCGTGCCGATCTGCGATGCGGCGTCTGGTGCGGCGAGATCGACCGCCAGGCCGAGCACGTTGCCGCCGTTGGCTTGCTCGAGCGCGGCCAGACGGTCGGGGCGGCGGCCCACCGCCACCACCCGCGCGCCGTGTGCGAGCAGTTCGGTCGCGATCGCCCGGCCGATGCCGCTGGTCGCGCCGGTCACCAGCGCGACACGGCCGGCCAGTGGCATCGCAGTGCCGGTATCGCTCACGATACCGGCCGCCAGCGCGGCACGACCGTCGATGCGTCCGTCTGCTCGAAGGTGACCTCAACCGGCATGCCGGCACGAACGCTGTCGACCGGACAATCGATCACGATGGCCGGTATCAGCAGGCCTTTCTGGACATCGAGCTCGATGATGCCGGCGATATAGGGCGCCCGCGCCTGCCAGACGGCATCGACCGAGCGGCGCACGATGATCCAGCTATAGACCGTGCCGCGGGCGTCGACGTCCGTCCATGTGCAGTCACGTGACCGGCAATAGGGGCAGGCCTCGCAGGGATAGAAACGGAAGCGGCCGCACCTGTCGCAGCGCTGCAGCGTGATCTGTCGGCGCTGGCAGCCGTCCCAGAAAGGTTGGCTCAGCGCCGTCGGGACGGGATGGGGCAGAGTGGCTTGCTGCATAACTTTTATCGTCCCAGGATGAGGGCGCTGCCGGTCGACGTCGCGCCGCCCGCCGTGACCAGGCCCAGCGCGGCGTCGCGGACTTGGCGCTTGCCGGCGTCGCCGCGCAACTGGCTTGTGGCCTCCACGACATGATTCAGGCCGTGGATATAGGCCTCGGAAAGCAGGCCACCGGCGGTGTTGATCGGCAGCCGGCCGCCGATGCTGCCATGGCCGGACCGGAAGAAATCGCCGGCCTCGCCCGGTTCGATCAGGCCGAAGCCCTCCATCTGTCCGATTACGCTGTAGGTGAAGCAGTCGTAGATCTGGGCGAAGCTCAGATCGGCGCGCTCGATATCGGCTTGCCGGAACAGGCGGTCGCCGAGATACCGGCCGTAGCATTCGGCGTGGTCGGGCGAGAAGTTCCCCCACATCGCGCCGCGATTGCTGGGACTGGCACCGAGGATGCCGGCCAGGATCGCTACCGGCGGCTTGGCAAGATCGCGGGCGCGTTCGGGACTGGTGATCAACAGCGCGCAGGCGCCATCGGACTGCAGGCAGCAGTCGACGACATGGAACGGCTCGGCGATCCAGGGCGACTTGTCATAGTCGCTTGCGGTCATCGGCTTGCGCATCATGGCGCGCGGATTGTCGATGGCGTGCTGGCGGCAGGTCATGGCGACGGCCGCGAGGTCGTGGTTGGTCGTGCCGTGCTTGATCATGTGGCGCCGGCAGAGCAGGGCGAAATGCTGCGCCGGCATGGTGATGCCGGCGGTGTCCAGGAACTGCGGCTCGCTGTCGGAATGAACGCCGTGCTCGGCCAGCAGCCGGCTGAACTCGGCACCGCCGTAGCGGACGCCCGAGGCGCCGTTGAGCGCGCGGTAGACCAGGACGTGGTTGGCCTGCCCGGTGGCCACCGCCATGGCCGCCTGCAGGACGGCGCCGCACGCCATGTTGCCGCCGGCAGCGAAGTCCGCGAAGTGATTGAGCTGGGGCAGCGCCAGGTCGGTCGCGATGACGGCTGTGGTGACCGAATCACCCAGGCTGTAGCTCACCAGCCCGTCGATATCCGCGGCATCCAGGCCGGCATCGTTGATCGCGTTCCAGCATGCTTCCAGCGCCAGGGCCTCCACTGTGCGCTCTGACTTGCGCGAGTACTCGGTCCAGCCGATGCCGGCGATCGCGGCCATGGGTTTGGGGTTCATCGCCTCTCTCCTGCTTGTGGCTGCCGGCTGTCCGGCCGCGATCGCGGCGGCGCGGGGGCCTGCCATGTCTGCTGCCGCACGCCGTGCGCGCGCAGCTCCTGCTTGCGCACCTTCTGGGTCGGGGTCTTGGG
>DATEIF010000589.1:0-16332 GCA_035279205.1 Vineibacter sp. | reverse complement strand
CGACATGAAGCAGCCCGGCGTGGCGGTGCATCCGCTCAAACAGATGAACGGGCACGCCTCGTTCAACCAGGTGTTCTTCACCGATGCTATCGTCGAGCCCGAGTTCCTGGTCTCCGAGGTCGGCGACGGCTGGAAGGTGGCGACGACGACCTTGATGCACGAGCGGCGCAGTGCCGACAGCCTGCGCAGCTGGGCCACAGCGTCCGATCGCAAGGGCCGCATCTACGAGGAAGAGCGCGCCGAGATCGCCACGACTATGGAGCCCTACAAGTGGTATCCGCAGCGCGCCGGCCGCGTCGACCTGGTGCTGGAGCGGGCCAAGGCCACCGGCAAGATCAACGATCCGGTGGTGCGCCAGGAGATCGCCAAACTGCTGATCATGTCCAAGACGGCGGAGTGGACAGCACGCCGGGCCCGGGCCGCGCAAGAGCTGGGGCGACCGCAGGGACCGGAGGGATCACTGGGCAAGCTGGTGTCGAGCCACGTGGCGCGTGCCGCGGCGCGGGTACACACGCACATCGATGGCGCCAACGCGTTGCTGAGCGGCGAGGACGGCACGCTGGATGGTGTGATCGCCGAGATCCTGGTGTCGGTGCCGGCCGGCTCGATCGCCGGCGGCACCGATGAGATCCAGCGCAACATCATCGCCGAACGTGTGCTGGGCATGCCGAAGGAACCCAGCGTCGACACCAACAAGCCGTTCCGCGACGTGCCACGCAACATCGTCTCGTCGTGAGGCTTTCACCTCTCCCGCAAGCGGGAGAGGTCGACGAGCGCGAAGCGCTCGGCGGGTGAGGGACTACACACACGGCACCGCGCCCTTGGGCCCTCACCTTCCCATCGTGCTGGCGCACGATGGGCCCCTTCCTCTCCCGCTCGCGGGAGAGGATAAAAAAGAGGAAACGCATGACGTCAGGGATTGCTGCAGAAGACTGGATTGCCCATCACGCGCGCTTTATGCCGCAAGCGCCGGCGGCGCACGATCTGGCCTCCGACCGGCGCTTCACCTATGCCGCATTCGACGACCGTATCGGCCGCGCCGCGCGCTGGCTGAAGACGGCGTTCGGCGTGCGCCAGGGCGATCGCGTCGCGGTGCTCAGCATGAACGACACCGACGTCTTCGAGCTGCAGTTCGCCTGTCGCCGCCTGGGCGCGATCTTCCTGCCGCTGAACTGGCGGCTGGCGGTGCCCGAGCTCGAGTTCATCTGCAAGGACGCCACGCCCAGCGTGCTGATCTTCGGCGATGAGTTCGCCGACGCCGCCGCGCAGATCGCGCGCCTGGCCGGCGTGCCGCACAGCGCCAACCTCGCCAACGGCAAGCCCAGCGCCTACGAGGCCGGCCTAGCCGCGGCAACGGGCGATCTCGACCCGCCGGTGATGGATCTCGATGACACCTGGACCATCATGTACACGTCGGGCACGACGGGACGGCCCAAGGGGGCGCAGATCACCTACCGGATGTGCGTCTTCAACGCCATCCAGTGCGCCATGACCGTGGACCTGACGGCGCAGTCCAAGAATCTGGTGTTCCTGCCGACCTTCCACACCGGTGGGCTGAACGTCTACGCCAACCCGACCTTCCACACCGGCGGCTGCAACGTGGTGATGCGCAGCTTCGATCCGGCGCTGTTCCTGCGCCTGCTGAGCGACAAGCAGCTGCATCTGACACATCTGCTGGGCGTGCCGACCAACTTCCTGATGCTGGCGCAGGAGCCAGGCTTCGCCAGTGCCGACCTGTCACACATCGTCTGCATCGGCGTCGGCGGCGCCGCCGCACCCCTGGCGCTGATCGAGGAGTACGGCCGCAAGGGCATCATGCTGCAGCAGGGCTGGGGCATGACCGAGACCGGGCCGCTGGGCCTGATGCTGTCGGGTGACCAAGCGCTCGCCAAGGTCGGCTCGTCCGGCCTGCCGCCGCTCTACGTGCGGCTGAAGATCTGCGATCCGGAGGGCAACGAGGTGCCGCGCGGCCAGACCGGCGAGTTGATGATCAAGGGACCGACGGTGATGCCGGGCTACTGGAACCGGCCGGAGGCCAACCGCGCCGCCTTCACCGACGGCTGGCTGCACACCGGCGATGCGGCGCGCCAGGACGAGGATGGCTACTACTACATCGTCGATCGCTGGAAGGACATGTTCATCTCCGGCGGCGAGAACGTCTATCCGGCCGAAGTCGAGAACGTGATCTACCAGCTCGACGGCGTGCTGGAAAACGCCGTGGTCGGCGTGCCCCACCAGAAGTGGGGCGAGGTCGGCCGCGCCTATGTCGTGCTGAAGCCCGGCGCCAACCTCGATGACGAAGCCGTGCTGCAGCACTGCGGCTCGCAGCTCGCGCGCTACAAGGTGCCCAAGGAAGTGCGCTTCCTCGACGAGCTGCCGCACAACGCGACCGGCAAGGTCCTGAAGCACCAGCTGCCGCGGACCTGATCCGCCTTCACGCCTACTCGATGTCGCGCTGCTCGCGCGGCACGAAGTAGCGTGTGGGCGCCAGTTCCGGTTCCTCGTGGGCAACCAGCGCCTCGAAATGGCGGTCGGCGTCGACCACGAAGAGATCGCGCACGATGGCCTGCGCCAGCCGCGTAGCTCCGATCCCCAGCCCCGGGATATCGCCCGCCAGCGGGCCGTGGCTCATCGTGCAGCCCCAGTTGAAGACGTGGATGTCGGCCAACCGCGGCGTCGCGCCGGCGCCGCGTGGGCAAAGCTGGAAGCCGTCGCCGAGATAAGGAAACCGCGCCGCCTCCGGCTCGGCGGCAATGTCTGCCGGCGCGCGACGATCGGCCCACAACAGGATTTGGTCGCGCAACGACGCCAGCTCGGCGCGCTCGGTAAGATCGACATCGAAACCGGTGGCGATGATGGCGGCGTCGAACCGATGTCGCCCGGTCGGTGTCGTCACCACGACGCCGTCGCCATCGACGGCAAGATCGGTCCACGGCTCGCCGAAGCGGATCGCGAAGCCATCGTGCCGGTCGCAGCGCAACACCGACTCGTGCGGCGGCGGTGCCTGCTCGTCGAAGATGTAGGTCATGAACCGCCAGCGCCGGTCGTCATCGAGCGCCGCGAAGCCGCGTTGGAAGCCCGGGAACGAGGCGCCCTTCGATTTGTTGACCTGCGGCAGGAAGCGCCGGCGCGCGAACATCACCACCGCGTGCGCCCCCGCTTCCAACGCACTACCGGCATTGTCAAACGCCGACGCGCCGGCGCCCAGCACGCCCACGCGCCGCCCGGCCAGTGCCGCAAAATCGATGTCGTCGGATGAATGGAACACGCGCCCGCGCGCCGCAGCGTTGGCCGGGTCAAACGAACCGAACGCCGGCCAACGCGGCGCGCCGCTGCCATCGCGGCCCAGCGCCAGCACGACCTTGCGCGCGAAAACGATCTCGCGGCCGCGCGGCCCCTGCAGGCTGGCCCGCAAAAAGGCGCCATCAGCCTCCAGCGCGGTCATGGCCGTGTCGTTCTCGATGGGAAGCTCAGCGACACGGCGTACCCACAGCAGGTAGTCGAGCCAGTCCAGCCGCGGCGCCTTGTGCAGGGCCTCCCAGCCATCGCGGCCGTGATGGGCCTCGTACCAAGCGCGATAGGTGAGCGTCGGCACGCCCAGATCGGGACCGGTGAGCTGCTTGGGCGAGCGCAGCGTCTCCATGCGCGCGAAGGTGCCCCAGGGCCCCTCGCGTCCCACCGGATTGCGATCGACGACCCGGATGTTGCACACGCCTTCGCGCCGCAGGGCGAACGCTGCAGTCTGGCCGCACATGCCGCCGCCGACGATCAGCACATCGCATGCAGGTTTGTCGTCGGGCGCCATGGCCGGCACGACCCAATTGGCCGTCGGATAATTGAGCCGCTGCAGATCATGCCGGGCGGCATCCTCCAGCCTGGCCAGGCCCGCCGGCCCCTCGCCGGCGTCACCGCCCTTGCGCAGCCCCATCTTGTCGAGGATTTTGTCCATTCCCGCTCGCCTCTGTCGGCACGACGCGGCCCTCATAGCAGAGTCTGAATTGATGATCGAATTGCCGTGCTACTACAGTGTGTCCTCGCCGTGGGCCTATTTCGCCGGCCCCCGACTGCAGGACATCGTGCGCCGGCACCGCGTCAGGCTGGTGCTGAAGCCCTATGATTTCCAGGCCGTCGTGCCGCGCACCGGCGGCGTGCCGCTGCGCACCCGGCCCGAGCCGCGCCGCAGCTACCATGAGCTGGAACTCGATCGGTGGCGCAAATATCTCGGCATGCCGATGAATCTGAAGCCGAAATACTATCCGCAGGTGATCACCGACCCGAACTGGAACAAGGCGCCGGGCTGGATGGTGATCGCGGCGCAGTCAGCCGGCCTTGACGCGCTGCGCCTGTCGCACGCGCTGCTGCGCGCGTTGTGGGCCGAGGAGCGCGACATTGCCGATCCCGCGGTGCGGTGCCGGATCGGCGACGAGAACGGCTTCGACGGCGCCGCCCTGGTCGCCGCCGAAACCAGCAGCCCCGTTCAAGCGTTATACAAGCAGTACAGCGAGGAGGCCGAGACGCTGGGCGTGTTCGGCGCACCGACCTTCATCATCGAGGGCGAGCGGTTCTGGGGCCAGGACCGGCTCGACTTCGTCGACCGCGCGCTCGACGCGCTGCGTGCCCGGCAGGGCTGGTAGCGGCGGCGGATCAATGGGACGAATGCCATGAGCAAGGCCTTCACCAAGGAAACCGACGACGTCGACGACGATTTGCCGGATGACGCGCCAGCGCTGCCGACCGGCGTGAAGAACTACATCACGCCGCAGGGTTTCGCCCGCCTGCGCGAGGAGATGCTGGCGCTGATGAACGCCGAGCGACCCGAGGTGGTGAAGATCGTCGCCTGGGCCGCCGCCAACGGCGACCGCTCGGAGAACGGTGACTATCTCTACGGCAAGAAGCGCCTGCGCGAGATCGACCGCCGCATCCGCTTTTTGAGCAAGCGGCTGGAGCACGCCGAAATCGTCGACGCCGCCAAGCAGCCGCGGCGTGACCAGGTCTTCTTCGGCGCCACCGTCACCTACGTCAACGGCCGCGACGAGGAACACACCATCACCATCGTCGGCGCCGACGAGGTCGATCTCGACCGCGGACACGTGAGCTGGCTGTCGCCCATCGCCCGTGCCCTGCTGAAGGCCCAGGAAGGCGACACCGTGCAGGTGCGCACCCCGGCCGGCCTCGACAGCATTGAGATCCTGGCGATCCGCTATCCGGATGCCGGGTGAGGTGAGTCGCGACTGTCTCTCAAGCGCAGCGAGGAATCTCCTGCGAGCGACAGATGGCGCGCCATTCGCGGGAGATCCCTCGCTGCGCTCGGGATGACAGTGATACAAGGTGCTACGCGACACGATCCAGGAATTCGATGCCCTCAACGGTGCCCCACACCGTGACCGCCGTGATCGCCAGCGACACGAGCGCCGCAGCGAGTGCGATCGACAGCACGACGCCGTCTTCCTCGAGATAGGCGAAGGCCACCAGCATGACGACGAGCGCCGGCAGCACATGGCTGAACGGCACGGGGCCCAGCATCGTAAGGCCCAGCAGCAGGATGGTGGCGCCGACCACGCGCTTGGTCGATTGGAACGGCGTGCGCCAACGCGGTCGCACGATCGTTTCCATCCAGCGCAGGACCGGCAGCAGGCGGGCGATGAGGCGCGACAAGCGCATCGTCGACAACGGCCGCCGCGCGATCCAGCCCGGCAGGGTTGGACCACGACGCGCCAGGATCATCTGCACACCAGGCCAAATGAGCAGGATGCCGACCACGGTCGACAAGGTCGGCACCAGCGCCAGCAAACCCAGCAACACCATCACCACGCCGAACGAGCGCTCGCGCAACCCGTCCAGTATCCAGGTCAGGGTCACGTGCTCGTCATGGGCCTCGTCAAGAAGATGACGCAGCACAACGGACGTCGGCAGACGGGCTTCCATCGCCCACCTCGCGCGTACGAGCCGATTTACGACCGGATCATGACCGGTTCAATGAGCATACACGATGCCCCATGCCCTGGGCATGACACGATGACGAGACACCAGCCCGGCGGTCCCGTTCACCCAAGACAACTACCCCAGATGTCGATCGTTGCTCGTGTGCGCGCGTGCCGTTCGGCCATGGCTTACCCCTGGCGTACGCCTGTTGTGCTTCTCTTGTGACCGTAACCGGAGTAAACAGATGGATGTGTCGCTCAGTCGCGCCCTACGCCCTCGACAGGCCCGTTCGTGACCATGGTCGACCGTGGCACCGGCCCCGCCGTCGATCGCCTGCGTGAGGGTTCATGAAGCGTTCAAAGACGGATACGTGGACCACGGACGGCAAGGCCATCACCGCCACCATCGGCGACAGTACGTTCCGCATCGTCACCTATCCAGACGACTCGCCGATGGCCGGGAAATTCGGCATCTACCAGGACGGCAAGTACATGGCGGCCGTCGCCACCCTTGCAGCCGCCAAAACGCGCTGCACGGGGCTGGCCAACAAGAACCGGGCTGCCTTCACCTTCCGGCGGCAATCGAGCTGACGCCGCGGCGGCTCACATCAGCTCGCTTTCCTTGACGACCCGCTCCTGGTTGTCCTCGGTGTTGCGCACCCGATACTGGTTGTCGTTGTTCTCCGGCGGCAGCGTCCGGACGATCTCGTAACGGCCGGCGGGCGTCCTGAGGAACGACCCGCCACCGATCACGTGCACGACCTGGCCGGGCTTGAATTTGTGAGCCTTCATGATCGTTCTCCGCAGGGTCGCGTGATCCACGTCCAGCCGAGTCGGAACGCGGTGCACACCCGACCTGTGGCACCGTCCATTCGGAGAAAGCGTGGAAATGAGACCACCCTATGCCATTTGCGCAGCCCCGTCTCTTGTTATATCGGGCTGACGACCGTCACTTTGGTCGTGCATGGCTGCGGCCCGGCCGGTCCGCGTGCCATTCACAGCGGCATCATGCCATTCTATGGCTTTGTCTCATGGCTACATCGGAGAAACGAGAGTGCTGACACTGTGTCTGCCAGCGGCGTGTGTCGCTGCGCGCCATCGATGGAATGGACAACCAACGCCATTTCGCTCGGCCAACCGCCATGACTGACGATCTTCTGTTCCTGTCCGCTGTCGATGCCGCCGCGCTGATCCGCCGGCGCAAGCTGTCGCCGGTCGAGTACGTCGAGGCCGTGCTGGCCGCCATCGAACGCACCCAGCCCAAGATCAACGCCTTCGTCACGGTGATGGAAGGTGCGGCGCGCGACGCGGCGCGCACCGCGGAGGCCGCCGTCACCAGCGGCGCGCCGTTGGGCCCGCTGCATGGCGTGCCGGTCAGCATCAAGGACCTGATCGACGTGGCGGGCGTGCGCACCACGCACGGCTCGCACATCTTCGCCGACAACATCGTGACGCAGGACGGCGTGACGCCGGCGCGGCTGAAGGCGGCCGGCGCCATCATCATCGGCAAGACCACGACGCCGGAGTTCGGCCATAAGGGCCTGACCGACAGCCCGCTGCAGGGCATCACGCGCAATCCGTGGGCGCTCGACCGCACCACCGGCGGTTCCAGCGGCGGTGCCGCCGGCGCCGTGTCGGCCGGCCTGGGGCCGCTGGCCGTCGGCACCGATGGCGCCGGCTCGATCCGCGGTCCGGCCGCGACATGCGGCATCGTCGGCCTGAAGCCGACCCTGGGTGCCATTCCCATGGAGACGGCGAGCGACGTGTTCGCCAACAATGCCTATGCCGGCCCGATGACCCGTACGGTGGCCGACGCGGCGCTGATGTTCCCGACCATGATCGGGCCTGACGACCGCGATCCGTGGTCGCTGGCGCAGACGGGCGTGCGGCCGGTCTCGCCATTGCTGATGGGCCAGCGGCTGACCGGCATCCGCATCGGCTATATCGCGAAGATGGCCAACACGCAGGTCGACGACGCGGTGCAGGCCAATACCGACGCGGCCTTGAAGGCGCTCGCGGCGCTGGGCGCCGAGATCGAGCCGGTCACCGAAGCGATCGACTGGATCGAATACGAGGGACGCGTGCTCTACCAGTCGGCGATCGCGGCCAAGATGCTGCCGCGCTTCCCGCAATGGCGCGACAAGATGGACAAATCGCTGATCGCCTTCGCCGAATGGGGCACCGGCTTCAGCATGACCGACGTGCGCAATGCCGAGTATGCGCGCACCAGCTTGTTCCAGGCCATCCAGCGCCTGTTCCGGCGCTACGATTTCCTGGTCTCGCCGACGACGGCGCGAACGGCGCTGGACGCCACGTTCGATGCCACCCAGCCGGTGATCATCAACAACCAGCCCTGCGGGCTCACCCGTCAGAGCTGGACCGCCTATCAGTACCCGTTCAACCTCACCGGCCATCCGGCGATCTCGGTCCCTTCCGGCTGGGCTGGCGACGGCCTGCCGACGGGCTTGCAGATCGTGGGCCGCTGGTGGGCGGACATGGACGTGCTGCGCACCGCCGCGCTGTTCGAGCAAGCGCGCCCGTGGGCCGACCGACGGCCGGCGATCGCGTAGGACGCGTCGTCCCGGGCGCCTCCGTCATCCCGAGCGCAGCGAGGGATCTCCCGAGGAAGACGCACCCATACGTCATTCGCGGGAGATCCCTCGCTGCGCTCGGGATGACAGCACAATGGCTCTGGATGACGGAGCTCAGCGCCAGGGTTCGACCAGGATCTTGGTGTGCCGTTCGGGATTGCCGAGCTGCTCGAAGGCGTCTCTGACGCCCTCGACACCGACCTTGCCGGTGATCAGCGCCTGCGCCTCGACCTGGCCTTCGGCGATCAGCCGCAGGGCCCGCGCGAACTCCTCGGGCGTGTAGCCCAGCACGAACTGCAGGTTCAGCTCCTTGCTGATGCCGAACATCGGCTCGATCTTGTCGATCTCCATGCAGACACCGACGATCACGATGCGCGCGCCGCGCGGCACGCCTTCGAACACCTGCTGCAGGACGCCCGGCACGCCGACGCACTCGAAGATCAGGGCCGGCTTGTAGGGCGGTGTCGCGCTCCACACCGCAGCCGCCGGCACAACGCCATCGATCGCGGCCTTTTCCATCCAGGCCTGGTAGGGCGATGTCGCCGCGGGGTCGATCACGATGTCGGCACCCAGCCGCTCGGCCAACGCGCGTCGCGCCGGTGAAAAATCGGCCGCAATGATCGGCCGAAGGTTCTTGAGCTTGAGCGCCGCGATCACGGCCAGGCCCACCGGACCGCAGCCGATGACCAGCGGCACCTCGTCGCCTTTGGCGGCCGCCTTCTCGACGGCATGGATGCCGACGGCCAGTGGCTCGGTCAGCGCCGCATGCTCGGCCGACAGGCCGTTGGGCACTTCGATCAGAAGCGCCTCGTTGAGCACCATCCGCTCGGCAAAGCCGCCGGGAAACTCGTTCGAGTAGCCCACGGTCCGCGGGCCCTCGGCCGTCATCACGATCGGCACGGAGCAGACACGCGTGCCCGGCTTCAGCTTGCGGGCAGTACCCGGCCCATGGTCGAGCAGTTCGGCGCAGAACTCGTGGCCGAAAACGATGTCCCGGCTGAGATCCATCGGCGGGCGCCCACCGATGCGCCGCGAGACATCGACCATGCGCGGGCCGTGCTTGTGCGCATGCAGGTCGGAGCCGCAGATGCCGCACGCCAGCGACTTCACCAGCACCTGGCCGGGACCCGGCACCGGATCGGGCACCGTGTCGACGACAAGGTCGCCCTGTCTGAGAATCGCCGCACGCATCACAAACCCTCCCATCCATCGAACCTGTTGTCCGACACATGATCGCATGCGGACCGCCAACGACAGGATCACCAATAACGGCCGGCCGCCGTGCGCCAACGTCGATAGCGCGTGCCAGCGCAGGCCCTGCCGTGGTATTATTTGTCTGGGCTCCGGGGAGGCCCTTCGGGCATATTTTCCGCAGCGTTTGTGCAATATTGTATTGCCGCGCTGCAAAAATGGGAAATGATGCTTGGTTTCAAATAGTTGGTTCGCAGCCGGGGTATCGTATATTTCGGGGGTATAGCCGTGACAGCCGTAAACGATAAGATTCGCGAGGTTATTCGCGAGGGTGGCGCATTGCCTGTCGATATCGCGACTTTGGGCGATACGGACGATCTCTACGCCGCCGGCCTGACATCCCACGCCACCGTCAATCTGATGCTGGGGCTGGAAGAGAAATTCGATCTCGAATTCCCGGACCGGCTGCTGCGGCGCCGGACCTTCGAGAGCGTCGCCGCCATCGCGGCGGCCATCACCGAACTGCTGGACGAAAAAGTCGCCGCATGAGCGAACTGCTGCAGCGGGCGCGGCGGGTTGGTGCCGAGGTCGCTGCGCGGCACGCTGGCGCCGTTGACGCCGAGGCGCGTTTTCCGCGCGAGGCGTTCGCCGCGCTCAAGGCGGAGAAACTACTGGGCGTGATGGTGCCGACCGAGTTCGGCGGCGCCGGCGCCTCGATCTCCGAGATCGTTTCGCTGTGCCATGCGCTGGGCCAGTACTGCGCCTCGACGGCGATGATCTACGCCATGCACCAGATCCAGGTCGCGTGCATCGTGCGTCATGGCCAGCAAAGCGCCTGGCACCGCACGCTGCTGCAGCGCCTGGCGGGCGAGCAGCTGCTGTTGGCGTCGGCGACATCGGAAGCCGGCGTCGGCGGTGACGTGCGCAGCAGCGTCTGCGCCGTCGAGGTCGACGGCTCGCGCCTAAAGCTCAGCAAGAACGCCACCGTGATCTCCTATGGCGCCGATGCCGACGGCATTCTGGTCACGGCCCGCCGCACGCCCGACTCGCCGGCCTCCGACCAGGTGATCGTCGCGGTGCTGAAGGACGACTACCGGCTGGAGCAGACGTCGACCTGGGATACGCTGGGCATGCGCGGCACCTGCAGCAACGGCTACTGGCTGCACGCCTCAGGCGACGTGGCGCAGATCCTGCCCCTGCCCTACGCCGACATCTCGGCCCAGACCATGCTGCCGACGTCGCACCTGACCTGGAGCAGCCTGTGGCTGGGCATCGCCACCGACGCCGTCTCGCGCGCCCGCACGTTCGTGCGTGCCGAGGCACGCAAGAAGGCCGGCAGCACGCCGCCGGGCGCCCTGCGGCTGGCCGAAGCCGTGAACCTGCTGCAGCTGATGAAGTCGAACGTCGTGGCGGCGGCCAAGCTCTACGAGCAGGCCCTGGGCTCGGCCGAGCGGCTGACGGCGCTGTCGTTCGCGGTGGCGATGAACAACCTGAAGACCGGCACATCGCAGATGGCGGTGCAGGTCGTGAATCACGCGCTGCTGATCTGCGGCATCTCGGGCTACCGCAACGACTCCGACTTCAGCGTCGGCCGCCATCTGCGTGATGCTCATTCGGCGGCGCTGATGGTCAGCAACGACCGCATCCTGGCCAACACCGCGAACCTGCTGCTGGTGCTGAAGGACGATCCGGGACTGTTCTCATGAGCGCCGACGCCTCCCTGCAGGCGGCGCAAGCCGCCTTCCGCGACGAACTGATCGCGCACGGCCTGTTGCTCCCGATGGGGGTCGACGGACTCTACGGTCGCAGCGGCGTGTTCGAGGACGTGATCGAGCGCTTCAACGATCTGGTCACCCGGCACGGCGGCAACGACGGTGCCGAGGTCATGCGCTTTCCGCCCGCCATCAACCGGCAGCATTTCGAGGAAAGCGACTATCTCAAGAGCTTCCCCCAGCTTGCGGGCACCATTCACAGCTTCATGGGCAACGATCGCGACCACGCGGCGCTGATCGAGAAGCTGCTGAAGAAGGAGGACTGGACGCCGGGTCAGAAGGCGACGCAGGTCGTGATGACGCCGGCCGCCTGCTATCCGCTCTATCCGGTGCTGGCATCGCGCGGCGCGTTGCCGGCGAACGGTGCGCTGACCGACGTCTATTCCTATTGCTTCCGCCACGAGCCGTCGATCGATCCGGCGCGCATGCAGCTGTTCCGCCAGCGCGAGTATGTGCGGGTGGGGACGCCCGATCAGGTGATGGCGTTTCGCCAGCTCTGGATCGACCGCGGCACGGCGATCATGTCGGCGTTGGGTGTGCCGCTCACCGTCGACGTCGCCAACGATCCCTTCTTCGGCCGCGCCGGCAAGATGCTGGCGGTCAATCAGCGCGACCAGACTCTCAAGTTCGAGCTGCTGATCCCCATCACCAGCACCGAGAAACCGACGGCCTGCCTCAGCTTCAACTACCACCAGGACCATTTCGGCCACGTCTGGAACATCCGCACGCACGACGGCGGCACGGCGCACACGGCCTGCGTCGGCTTCGGCGTGGAACGCATCGCGCTGGCGCTGTTCAAGTATCACGGCTTCGACGTGAAAGCCTGGCCGCAGGCCGTGCGCCAGCAGCTCTGGGGCTGACATGGGCGACGCACACGGCGGCGGTAGCGCGCGATTGCTGCCGGTCGATCCGGCCGACTACCGTGCGCATGCGCTGCACGCGCCCGATCGGATCTGGCTCGAGACCAACTGCTACATCGACGTCTGGGTCGAGGTGCTGCACGCCTTCGGCCTGGAGCCGCTGGCGGCGCTGTCCTTCACGGTGGGACAGGATTTCGAAGGTGACCATTTCACCTTCTTCAAGTTCCCGCCCGAGGACCTGCGCGCCCTGTTCGGCCTGCAGGTGCAGGAGCTCGCGATCTACGACACGGTCGAGGGCCATTCGGTCGAGCAGATCCGGCGTGGCCGCATGCCATTGGTCGAGGTCGACAGCTACTATCTGCCCGACACCCGCGGCACGGCCTACAAGCAGGCCCATGTGAAATCGACGATCGGCATCGGCGCGCTCGATATCGCCGCGCGGCGCATGAGCTATTTCCACAACACCAGCTACCATCTGGTCGACGGCGAGGATTTCGACGGCATCTTCCGGCGCCTGCCCTCGCAGCAAGGCCAGCCCGACGTGCTGTTTCCCTATGTCGAATTCATCAAGCGCGACGGGCGCGTGCTGGAAGGCCGCGCCCTGCTCGAGGGTGCGCTGGCGCTGATGAAGGAGCACCTCGCGCGGCGGCCGGCCGGCGTCCTGGCGCGGTTCCGGGCCGAGTTCCCGCGGCACCTGGAGATGCTGGCGTCGCGGCCGATGGACTATTTCCACCTCTACGCCTTCAACATCATGCGCCAGCTCGGCGCCAATTTCGAAATGCTGGGCAGCCACGTGCAGTGGCTCACTGACCAGGGTGAAACCGGCCTGGACGACGTCGCTGCGGCGTGTCTGCGCATTGCCGAGGGTACCAAAGCGCTGCAATTCCAGCTGGCGCGCGCCGTGAGCCGCAAGAAATTCGCTGACTACAGCGCCACCCTCGACGACCTGGAGCGGGCCCACGACCTGGCATTGGGCACGCTCGGCCGGCGCTACGGACGCTAACCCCTGTCATCCTGCGGCGGTTGGACGCGGCACCAGGACCGGGCCGGGGTGGTCGACGCGCTAGGACGTGATTGGCGACCCGATTTCCGTCACTTGTCCAAGGCCGGGGGCTATGGTTAATGCTTCGCGATTGCGCGTCGGGCTGCTTGCGGCACGTCGCGTGCAGCATCAGGAGCCCCCTCCAATGACGTCTTTTACGCGCGGCGCGCGCGCCGCCTTGCTGCTGGCGCTGACGACAGCCGTGCCGGCCATCGCCCAGACGCCGCCGGCACCCGCACCCGCGCCGACGGCCAAGCCGGCGACCGACCCGGTGGTCGCCGTGGTCAACGGCCAGTCGATCCGGTTGTCGGACGTGCAGGCGGCGCAAGCCAACCTGCCTCAGCAATACCGCGGCTTGCCGCTGGAGCGCATCTACCCGGCGCTGCTGGAACAGATGATCGACGCCAAGCTGCAGGTCACCGAGGCGCGCAAGACCAAGGTGCAGGACAGCGACGCCTTCAAGAAACGGCTGGCATCGCTCGAGGAGCGCCTTCTGCAGGAGCAGTACCTGACGCAGGAGATCGACAAGCGTGTCACGCCGCAGGCGCTGAAGGAGCGCTATGAGAAGAAGGTGCGTGACCTGCCGCCGGAAGAGGAAGTGAAGGCACGCCACATCCTGGTGGCCGACGAGGCCGCCGCCAAGGCGGTGCTCGAGGAGCTGCAGAAGGGCGGCGACTTCGAGAAGATCGCCAAGGACAAGTCGACCGACAAGGCATCGGGTGCCCAGGGCGGCGATCTCGGCTGGTTCAAGAAGGCCGACATGGTGAAGGAGTTCGCCGAAGCGGCCTTCCTGCTGAAGAAGGGTGAGGTCACGTCGGCGCCGGTCAAGAGCCAGTTCGGCTTCCATATCATCCGCCTCGACGATCGCCGCGCGGCACAGCCGCCCTCGATGGAGGACATGGAAGACGAGTTGCGTGCCGAGCTGTCGCGCGAAGTGTACGGCCAGATGATGGAAGGCCTGCGCAAGAGTGCGAAAATCGAGAAGTTCAACATGGACGGCTCGAAGATCCCGGAAGCGCCACCGGGCGCACCACCCGCGACGCCGCCGACCCCCGGCAAGAACTGACGTTTTCCCCTCTCCCGCAAGCGAGAGGGTGAGGGCCCAAGGACGAAGCGCCTCGTGCGTAGCCCCTCACCCGCCGAACGCTACGCGTTTGTCGACCTCTCCCGCTTGCGGGAGAGGTGAGAAAAGTGGCGCGACTTTTCAGCATCACTTGGTGTAGGCTCACCTCCGGGTAACGGCGCGTCCTGCGGGGCGCGCCGCCGTTTTGGGGTCCACGTCTGCACGCGAACAACCAAAACGCCAACGAAAAAGGCCTCGAAGCGACGATGAACGCACCGCACGCCGTATCACCGCTGGCGCCAAAAACGACGCCGACGCTGCCCCGGATCGCCGGCGTCAAGCTGGGCGCGATCGAAGCCGGTATCCGCTACAAGGGCCGTACGGACGTCATGCTGGCGGTCCTGCCGGCGGGTGCGGTGATCGCCGGTGTGCTGACCCGGTCGAAGACCGCGTCGGCACCGGTCGAGTGGTGCCGCAAGAATCTGCCGCGCGGCAAGGTGCGCGCCATCCTGGCCAACGCCGGCAACGCCAATGCCTTCACCGGCAAGGCCGGCGACAAGTCGGTCGAGGAGGCGACGCGGGCGGTGGCGCAGGCGCTGGGATGCGCCCGCAACGAAGTGTTCATGGCATCGACCGGCGTGATCGGCCAACCGCTCGATCCGGCGCCGTTTGCCAAGCACATGCCGGCGCTGATCAAGGCTGCGCGCGAGGACGGATGGGCCGACGCCTCGGCCGCGATCATGACCACCGACACGTTTCCGAAGCTGGCGACGCGCACGTGCCGCATCGGCGACGGCACGGTGACGCTGAACGGCTTCGCCAAGGGCTCGGGCATGATCGCACCCGACATGGCGACCATGCTGGCCTTCGCCTTCACCGACGCGAAGCTGCCGCCGCAGGTGCTGCAGAAGCTGCTGTCGGACGCCAGCGACAAATCCTTCAACTGCATCACCGTCGACGGCGATACATCGACCAGCGACACGCTGCTGCTGGCCGCTACCGGTGCCGCCAAGCATCCGCGCATCGACGAAGCCGACGATCCGATGCTGGTCGAGTTCAAGCGCGCGCTGGACGATCTGATGATCGAGCTGGCGCAGCTGGTGGCGCGCGACGGCGAAGGCGCCTCGAAGTTCATCACCATCAATGTGACCGGCGCCACCAGCAATGGTGCGGCGCGCAAGATCGGCCTGGCCGTCGCCAACTCGCCGCTGGTGAAGACCGCGATCGCCGGCGAGGACGCCAACTGGGGCCGCATCGTCATGGCCGTCGGCAAGGCCGGCGAGAAGGCCGATCGCGACAAGCTGCGCATCTCCATGGGCGGCGTGCGCATCACCGACGGCGGCCAGGTGGTGCCGAAATATGACGAGGCGCCGGTGGTCAAGCATATCCAGGGCCGCGACGTCGTCATCGACATCGAGCTCGGCCTGGGTCGCGGCAAGTGCACGGTGTGGACCTGCGACCTGACGCACCGCTACATCGACATCAACGGCAGCTACCGCAGCTGACCATCTGTCATGTCGAGCGCAGCGAGACATCTCCTGGAAACAGAGTCTCCTTTCGCGGGAGATTCCTCGCTACGCTCGGAATGACGGTGACGGATCCTTTCGAGTCCTGCCCAGGCGGGCCGCCACCGCTGGGCGATCGCCGCATGGTGCTGGTGGCTGCCGTGGCGTTGATCGATATCGACGGCCGCGTGCTGATCGCGCAGCGGCCGGCCGGCAAATCGATGGCCGGACTGTGGGAATTCCCCGGCGGCAAGGTCGATGCCGGCGAGACGCCGGAAGAGGCGCTGGTGCGCGAGCTGCATGAGGAGCTGGGCATCGAGACCAAGGAAAGCTGCCTGGCGCCGATCGCTTTCGCCTCGCACGGCTACGAAAGCTTCCATCTGCTGA
>DATEIF010000588.1:0-11267 GCA_035279205.1 Vineibacter sp. | reverse complement strand
CGGTCGACATTCTCGCTGATCTCGGGCCGTCCGTACTGGCCGCTGCGCAGGTAGATATCCTCGAGGCGCTGGGCGTACCCCATGCTGTAGTCGATCGTCGAGCCTTCCGGCGCAAAGCCGATGTTGCTGACGTTGCCGCGGTCCTCGGTCGGCGCCAGTTCCTGCGGAATGAGGCTGAACACCACGCCGGCGCCGCCGGCAACGGCGAGGCCAGCAATGACGATGAGCGGGCGCGCGGCCAACGTCCAGCCCAGCAGCCGCCGGTAGCCGCGGTTCATGGCCTCCAGCACCCGCTCGCCGAACATGTAGACGCGGCCGTGATGATGGTGATGCTTCAGCAGTTGCGAGCACATCATCGGCGACAGGGTCAGTGCCACGAAGCCGGAGACGATCACCGAGCCGGCCAACGTGAGCGCGAATTCGGTGAACAGCCGGCCGGTGCGGCCGGTCTGGAACGCGATCGGCGCGTAGACGGCCGCCAAGGTGATCGTCATCGCCACGACGGCGAAGGCGATCTCGCGCGATCCCTTCAGAGCCGCGGCGAACGGCTCCATGCCCTGCTCGACGTAGCGCGCGATGTTCTCGAGCATCACGATCGCGTCGTCGACCACCAGCCCGATGGCCAGCACCATGGCCAGCAGGGTCAGCGTGTTCACCGAGAAGCCCAGGATCAGCATCATGGTGAAGGTGCCGATCAACGACACGGGAATCGTCACCAGCGGCACCAGCGTGGCGCGCAGCGTGCGCAGGAAGACGAAGATCACCAGGACGACGAGCAGGACGGCCTCGCCGATGGTGTGGAACACGTTGGAGATCGAGCGGTCGATGAACACCGTCGTGTCGTAGGCGATCTCGGCGCTGATGCCCGGCGGCAGATCGGCCAGGATCTGCGGCAGGCGTGCCTTCACGTCGTTGGCGACCGACAGCGGGTTGGCGGTCGACTGCTTGATGACGCCGACATTGACCGCCAGCTTGCCGTTGTAGCGGCTGATGACCCGCGTATCGCGCGCCTCGACCTCGGTCCGACCGACATCCTTCAGCCGCACCAGATAGCCGTCATTGTCGCGCAGGATCAGGTTGTCGAACTGCTGCGGCGAGCGCAGGTCAGTCTCGGCCAGGATCGTGAATTCGCGTTCCTTGCTCTCGATGCGGCCAGACGGCACCTCCAGGTTCTGTCGCCGCAGCGCATTCTCGACGTCCTGCGTGGTGATGCGATAGGCCGCCATGCGGACACGGTCGAGCCAGATGCGCATCGCAAACGTGCGCTCGCCGAAGATGCGCAGCTGCGAGACGCCGTCGATGGTCTGCAGCTGATCCTTGACGAAGCGATCGACGTAGTCGGTGATGTCGAGCTGGGAGACCGTGTCGCTGGTGAAGGCGATGTAGATGATCGGGTTGGCGTCGGCCTCGACCTTGGCGATCACCGGCTCGTCGATCTCCGTCGGCAGTCGGGAGCGCACGCGGCTGACCCGGTCGCGCACATCGGCGGCAGCAGAATCGACATTGCGCGACAGACGGAACTTGACGGTGATCTGGCTGCGCTCGGCACGGCTGAACGACGTCATCAGGTCGATGCCGTCGATGCCGTAGAGCGACTCTTCAAGCGGCTGGGTGATCTGGCTCTCGATGATCTCGGCCGAGGCACCGCGATAGGTGGTGTCGACCGTCAACGTCGGCTCGTCGATATTGGGATACTCGCGCACCGACAGGCGCTGGTAGCTCACCAGGCCCAGCAGGATCAGCGCCAGGCTCATGACCGTGGCGAACACGGGCCGGCGGATGGAGATTTCAGGAAGCCGCATCGTCGTGTCCGTGGGTGCAGCGATCAGCCGCCGCGATCCTGGCCGGCGCCAGGTGTCTTGGCGCTCGCCGGCGGATTGCTGGGCGGTGGCGGTCCGTCGCCTGCCGGTGCCACCGGGTCATTGGACGCCGTCGTGCCGGCCGACGGCGCACCGGCGGCAGGCGTGGCGCCGGACCGGCCGCCACCCGGCGGCACCACCGTCACCGGCAAGCCGGGCCGTGACAGCTTCAGGTGGCCCGCGGTGATGACCATGTCGTTGATCGTGATGCCTTCCAGGATTTCGATCTGGCCTTTCTCACGCTGGCCGGCCTTCACGAACGTCGGCACCGATTTGCCATCGACGATCCGATAGACCTGCAGCCGATCGCCCACCGGCACGATCGCCTGTTCGGGCACGAACATGGCGTTCTCCCGGGTGGCGAGCGTCAGCGCCACGCGCGCGAAGACGCCGGGCCGCAGCGTGTTGCCGCGGTTCTCGACCTGCGCGCGCACGACGATCGAGCGGCCGGCCTCGTCGACCAGCGGGTCGATGGCGTAGACTTGGCCGGGGAACTCGCGGCCGGCATAGGCATCGACCGACAACGTGATCGTCTGGCCGACCCGGACGGCGGCGAGGAAGATCTCCGGCACCCGGAAGTCGACCTTCAAGGGATCGATCTGCTCAAGATTGACGATGTCGGCGCCGGCCTGGAGGTAGCTGCCCACTGAGACCCGGCGCAGGCCGATGACGCCATCGAACGGCGCCACGAGCGTGTACTTTTCGACGCGCGACCGGCCCAGTGCCACGATCGCCTCGTCGCGTCGTAACGCTGCGCGTGCTTCATCGACGGCCTTCTCCGTGCCAGCCTGTCGCGCCAGCAGCGACATGGCGCGGTCATAGTTGGCCTTCGAGAGCACCAGGGCCGCCTCTGCCTGCGCCAGAAGCGCGTCATCGAGCGAAGAGTCGAGTTTGACCAGGACCTGGCCCTTCGTGACCTTCTGTCCCTCGGTGAAGTTGAAGGCGACCACGCGGCTCGCGAGCTCCGGCCGCACCATCACCGCTTCATTGGACCGGAACGTGCCGACAGCCGCCACGGTCTGGCGGCTGGTGCCGGTCCGCACCTTCACGGCCTCCACCAGCACCGGTGCCGGTGTGGCCAGCGGTTTGCCGGCAGCCTGAGGTGAACCCGGAATCGGATTGTTGGCAACCCGCGCGCCCGCCGTCGGGCTCCCGGCGCCGGGGCCCTTGTTGAACCACCACCATGCGCCGCCTCCCACTGCCACGAGCAGCAGCGACGACACGATCGTCACTATGTGCCTTCTCATGCCTGCGAGCCCGACGGCGGCAAACGCCGCGAGCCACCCTGTAAAGTTTGGTTACTGACAGTGTAGCGACAAAAGCCTGCCGGGAAATCGGAATCTCGCACCCGGAGGTCACGATTCGTAGCGTTTTGTGCCGGGACAAGGGCTGCCTGGTTCGGTCTGCGACCGATTCGGGGCCCGGAGTGCCATTCAGGACAGGACAGGCCGACCGTGGTAAGACGCCCCAACAAGTCCGTCCCGTTGCGATACCCCGTCCCCATGTTCCGTCGCCTCTATGATTGGGTGATCGCGCTTGCCGGTCACCGCCACGCCGTTCCGGCCATGGGTGTGGTGTCCTTCCTGGAAAGCTCGTTCTTTCCGATCCCGCCCGACGTGATGCTGGTGCCCATGGTCCTGGCCAACCGGGCCAAGGCTTTTCGCATCGCGCTGGTCTGCACGGTCGCGTCGGTGCTGGGCGGATTGCTGGGCTACGCTATCGGCTACTACCTGTTCGAGACGCTGGGGGCCTGGGTGGTGCGGGTGTACGGCCTGCAATCGGCCCGCGACAGCTTTCTGGCCGGCTTTGAGCGTTACGGGATCTGGATCATCCTGATCAAAGGCTTGACGCCGATCCCTTACAAACTGGTGACGATCGCAAGCGGTGCCGCGCATTTCGATCTGTTCACCTTCATCTGGGCCTCGATCGTCACGCGCGGCGCGCGTTTCTTTCTGATCGCCGCTCTCCTGTGGAAGTTCGGGGAGCCGGTCCGTCACTTCATCGAGAAGCATCTGACCGCGCTGACATGGATTTTCCTGATCGCCCTGGTCGGCGGTTTCGTCGCATTCCGGTACTTGTTCTGACGCTCAGTCGCTCGACAGGATGACGTTGCGGACCACCGGGTAGATCTGGCCGCTCCATTTCTTGCCGCTGAAGACGCCGTAGTGCCCGACACCCGGCTGCAAGTGATGGCGCTTCCGGTAGGGGCGCAGCCCGGTACACAGGTCGTGTGCTGCCAGCGTCTGGCCAACGGCGCAGATATCGTCCTTCTCGCCCTCGACGGTGAGCAGGGCCGTGCGTCGGATGGCGCCCGGATTCACAGGGTGGCCATGCCATGTCAGCCTGCCCAGGGCCAGGCGGTATTCCTGGAAGACGTAGCGCACGGTCTCGAGATAGAACTCGGCCGTCATGTCGAGCACGGCGAAGTACTCGTCGTAGAACGCCTTCGTGGCCGCGGCTCGGGCATGGCAGCCCTGGGCCAGGTGGTTGAACAGGTCGACATGCGCCTTCAGGTGGCGATCGATGTTCATGCTCATGAAGGCCAGCAGCTGCAGGAAGCCCGGATAGACGCGCCGCAGCGCGCCGGGAAACGTGATGGGCACCGGCGAGATCAGGTTCTGCTCGAACCATTCGATCGGCCGACTGGTGGCGAGCTGATTCACTGCGGTCGGGTTTACGCGGCAGTCGATGGGACCCGCCATCAGGGTGAGGCTGCGCGGCTGGGCGGGATGGCCGGCTTCAGCCATGACGGCGGCGGCGGCCAGCGCTTGCACGCACGGCTGGCAGACCGCGACCATATGTGCGCCGGGGCCCATGACCTCCAGGAAGCGGATCAGGTGGTCGACATACTCGTCGAACCCGAACCGCCCGTGCCATAGACCGACATCGCGCGCATTGTGCCAGTCGGTGATGTAGACGTCGTGCTCGGGTAGCAGGGTCTGCACCGTACCCCGCAGCAGCGTCGCGAAGTGGCCGGACAACGGGGCCACCAGCAGTACGCGCGGCTGCACCACGTCGATGTCCTTGGCGAAGTGGAGTAGGGTCCCGAACGGCGTGGTGTGGACGGCTTCCTCGCGCACGGCCATGTCGCGCCCGCCGACGACGACATGGTCGATCCGGAATGACGGGCGACGGTGGCTCAGGCCCGCCCGGGCGATGAGTTCGCAGGCGGCGGCCATGCGCTTGGCGGCGACGCCGGCAGACATCCCTGCGACGGGTTGTCGGAACGCGATGGCGGCCGTGCGTGCCAGGGCCCGGAACGGCTGCATGAAGTCGGCTTGCGCCTGGTAGGCGAGGTACAACATCAACGTCACCGGCGCGGTTATTGCAGGGTATCCACGGTCAAAACGCCAAGAAAAGCCGGACTGGACAAAGGGATGATGCCCATGGCCGAGGCCTCTCTGACCATCAGTAGCAAGAACTATTCCTCCTGGGCCTTGCGGGGCTGGTTACTGTGCAAAATGGCCGGCCTGGATTTCGAAGAGCGGATTCTGCCGGCGGACGACCCGTCAACGCGGGCGGAGCTCCTGCTGCTGTCACCCTCGTTCCTGGTGCCCTGCCTGACGCATGGGAACATCACGGTCTGGGATACGCTCGCGATTGCCGAGTATCTCCACGAGATCAGGCCGCAGGTCGGATTGCTGCCTGACGACCGCGCCGCGCGGGCCCATTGCCGGGCGATCTCGGGCGAGATGCACTCGGGATTCAGCAACCTGCGGTCCGCCTTGCCGATGAACCTCAAGGCCTATCATCCCCGCTTCAAGGTGTGGGCCGGGGCTCAGGGCGATATCGATCGCGTCACCGCCATCTGGCGCGAGTGCCTGGCCAAATATGGGGGGCCGTTTCTGTTCGGTCCGCTGACGATGGCGGATGCCATGTACGCCCCGGTGTGCACGCGACTGCGGACCTATGACGTGCCGCTCGACACCCAGAGCACGGCCTACTGCGAGCGCATCCTCAATCTGCCGTTCATGCTGGAATGGATCACGGCGGCGCGTGCCGAGCCGGAGGAGATCGAGGAACTCGACGTCGAATTCTGAAGCTTGCCCGCCGCGGTCAACTGTGGCGGCCTCAAGGCGACGTGTTGCGCGGTGCCCCTCCCGCCGGCGTCGGTTCGGCGCTATATGATGCGCCATGAGTTCAGTCGCTGCCGTCGCCACCATCGACCCGCCCCGTCCGACAGGTCTCGGTCTGTCAGCTGCCGTTGCGTTGTGCGGCAGCGGCGCCATTCTGCTGGGCGCTCTCGGCTTTCAGTACCTTGGCGGCTACCCGCCCTGCAGTCTGTGTTACTGGCAGCGCTACGGTCACGTCGCCGTGATGGCACTGGCATGGCTGGCGTTGCTTCCGCTTGGTCGCGCGGCCCGGCTGGCGCTGACGGCTCTGGCCGGCGTGGCGCTTTTCGTCACCGCGGGTATTGCCGTCTATCACGCCGGCGTGGAATGGAAGTGGTGGGCCGGCCCCAGCGGCTGCACGGGCGTCTCCGGCCTGACCATGTCGGTCGAAGAGCTGAAGCGCGTCCTGATGGGCACCAAGATGATACGCTGCGACGAAATCCCGTGGTCGTTGTTCGGCCTGTCGATGGCGGGCTGGAACGCCGTGCTGTCGGCCGTGCTGGGTGGCTGGGTGCTGGGCACGGCGTGGCGGGCAGCGCCGAAGAGCGCTTGAGGTGACGATATGAGTGATGACACCCGTCCGTCCGATAGCGGCGATGAACCGGCGCCGCCGGCGCGTACCAACGAGGGCTGGCAGCCGGGCGATCCGACGCCGCGCGAGTTCGTCGAGCGGGTGATCCGCGTGGACCAGGCCGGCGAATTCGGTGCCGTGCGCATCTATGAGGGCCAGCTGGCCGCGCTGCGTTGGCGTGGCCAGGGGGCGTCACCGGCGGCGCGAAAGATCGAGCACATGCTGGAGCAGGAGGTCGAGCATCGCCGTGCCTTCGATTCGCTCATTGCCGATCGGCGGGTTCGGCCGACAGCGCTGTCGCCATTGTGGTCGGTGGCGGGTTTCGCCCTCGGCGCGGCGACGGCGCTGCTGGGCGACGCGGCCGCGATGGCCTGTACGGTCGCCGTCGAGGAGACGATCGACGAGCACTATGCGGCCCAGCGTGACAAGCTCGGCGAGGACGAGGCGGCGCTGCGCGAAACGGTCGAGCGTTTTCGGCGCGACGAGGTCGCCCATCGCGACGAAGCGCTGGCCAGCGGCGCCGAGGGCGCGCCGGCCTACGAGTTGCTGACGGCCGCCATCAAGGGCGGCTCGCGCCTGGCGATCTGGCTGTCGACGCGGGTGTAGCTACGGCTCCACGAGGCCGCGCAGCTTGGCGTACTGCAGCAGCATGATGGTCTTGGCGTCGGCGATCTCGCCGCGGTCGACCATGGCGAGCGCTTCGTCGAGCGTCGGTTCAAAGACGTCGATGTCCTCGCCTTCAGTCGCATCGCCGCCGCCAGCCGTAACCCGGTCGTCCGGATCGTACTCGGCCACGAAGAACACCAATCGTTCAGTGATGCTGCCCGGGCTCATGAAGACGTTGAAGACCCGGCGTGGCCGGCTGACGCGATAGCCGGTTTCTTCCTCCGTCTCCTTGCGGATGCAGGTCTCCGGGTCGTGTGCGTCGAGTCGTCCGGCGGGGGCCTCAATCAGTGGTTCGGGATGATCGTTGACATACGCCGGGAAACGGAACTGCCGAGTCAGCACCACCGTCCTGGCCGATCGATTGTAGAGCAGGATGACGGCGCCGTTGCCGCGGTCATAGGTCTCGCGATTCTGGGTTTGCCAGGTTCCGTCCTTGCGCTGGTAGTCGAACGTCGTCTTCTTCAGCACGGACCAGTCATCCGACAGGACTTCGACCTGGCGGATGCGAATGCGATCGTGGATGGACTGGCTCATCAGCAGACCTCGGAAGCTGGCAATACCCGCGTTGCTTGACCATCGCGGATGATGGCCTATCGTGGTGCCGATGCCCACGCAAGGGCGAGCCGGATTGCAGCACCATGACCGACGACTACATCAAGCGCAGCTATGGTGAGATTGCGGTCGGTACCGGCGAGAAGCCGGGTATCGTCGTGGTCGACTTTCAGAAAGGGTTCACGGACTCCCGCTATCCGCTGGGCGGCGCGCCTCTGGTCGTGCGGGCCGTGGACAACACGGCCAAGCTGCTGGCCGTGGCGCGTCGTCATGGTGTGCCGGTGGCGGTCTGCAACACCGCTTACATGAACGAACGGGAGATGCCGTACTGGAAGATCACGGCGGTGCGGGAGACGTTCCTGCACGATCACCCCAGCACGGCGCTGGACGAGCGCATCCATGATCCCGGCTATGACCTCACCGTGTGCAAGAAGGGTCCGTCGATCTTCTTTGAAACCGGCGTCGGCAACTATTTCATCAAGGAACGCGTCGACACGGTGATTATCACCGGCTGCAATACCAGCGGGTGCATTCGCGCCACGGCTATCGACAGCTTCAGCTATCGCTTTCGCACCCTGGTCCCCGAGGATTGCGTCGGCGATATCGAAGAAGGCCCACACCACGACAACTTGCGCGACATCGGCCGCCGGTACGTCGACGTCACGGATCTGGCGTCATGTCTTGCCTATCTGGATGGGTGGGCGCGGAGGAACACTCGCACATAGTTCAAGCGATCTCGAACGACGGGCATGATCGGCGCGACTACTTGGCGATGTAGCCGCCATCGACCACAAGCTGGGTGCCGGTAACGAAGGCGGCCTCGTCGCTGGCGAGATAGAGCACGGCGTTGGCGATGTCCTTTCGGTTCGCCGAAGCGGCCCAGCGGTTCATTCCTCATCAGCATGTCGCGCGCTGCATCGGGCTCGCGATAGGCGTTGATGACGCCTTCCAGCATCGGCGTCTGCATGTAGCCGGGATGTACCGAGTTGACGCGGATGTTGCTCTTCAGCAGGGCGAACTCCAGTGCCGCGGCGCGCGTGAGCAGGGTGACACCACCCTTGCTGGCGCAATAGGCGCTGGCGCCCTCGGCGATGCCGACCAGGCCCGCGATCGACGAGATGTTGATGATCGAGCCGCCGCCGTGGCGTTTCATGGCCTCGGCGCCATGCTTGATGCCGAGAAACACGCCGTCGAGGTTGATCGCCATCACCTTGCGCCAGCGCTCGAGGCTGAGCTTGTGGATCCAGCCGCCATCGGCCGTGCCGGCATTGTTGACCACGATGTCGAGCTTGCCGAACGTGCGCTCGGCATGGGCAACGGCATCCTGCCAACTCTCTTCGCTGGTCACGTCGAGTGGCTGCGCCACGGCACGACCGCCAGCCTTTTCGATGGCGTCGGCGGCCGTCTCGGCTGCCTCGCTGCGGATGTCGGCAATCAGGACGGCCGCGCCTTCCTCGGCCAGCCGCACGGCGGTGGCCTTGCCAAGTCCCGACGCAGCACCCGTCACCAGCGCCACTTTGCCGGCAACCCGTCCCGTCCTTTCAGCCATGTACGCAGTCCTCCCGTTGGTATCCAACACGGGAGGCTATCGGCCGGCAGCGCTTCCTTCCACTCACCCGGTTCGCGAGGAGAAATGTCACGCCGGATCGAGTTCGGTATCCCAGTAGAGATAGTCGCGCCAGCTCTCATGCAGGTAGTTCGGCGGGAAGGCCCGGCCGTTTTCCTGCAGTTCCATGGCCGTGGGTTCGTACGGCGAGCGCAGCGGATGCATGTGCGCCTGATGCGGCAGCCGGTTGCCCTTGATCAGGTTGCACGGACTGCACGCCGTCACGACGTTGCGCCACACCGTGCGACCGCCCTTGGACCGCGGCACGACGTGGTCGAACGTCAGGTCGTGCGCCGGAAAATCATCGCCGCAGTACTGGCAGGCAAAGCTGTCGCGCAGGAAGACGTTGAACCGCGTGAAAGCGGGCCGACGATCAGCCGGGACGTACTCCTTCAGCGCAATCACGCTGGGCAGCTTCATCGTGATGCTGGGACTGCGGATCGGGCGGTCGTACTCGGCGACGACACTGACGCGATCCAGAAACACCGCCTTGATGGCGTCCTGCCAGGACCACAACGACAACGGGAAGTACGACAACGGCCGAAAATCGGCATTCAACACCAGCGCCGGGCAAGCCTCAGGCGCCGGCAACATCGGAGATACTCCGCGCAACGAACCGCGCGTATGTCGCTTCGTTCGTCATGGCGCGGATAGTGCCACTTTCTCGGCAAAACACAACGAATAGATTCCGTTTGCAGGCGTGCAGATATCGAATTTCACCGGCCGGTCATCGAACCGTTTTGCTGTTGTCATCCAGCCGGAAAACCTAGGCCTGGCGGTGATGGCAGGCGACGGCATGCCCGTTGCTGCCGGTCACCAGGATCGGCCTTTCTGCTGCGCATTGCGGCGTCGCCAGGGCGCAGCGCGTGCGAAAAGCGCACCCGGACGGCGGATTGATGGGCGAGGGGATTTCCCCGCGCAGTCGGGGGCCACGGCTCGTCGTTTCGCGTCGCCGCTGTCGTGTGGCATCCGGCACGGCCGCGAGCAACGCTTCTGTGTAGGGATGGCGTGGCGTCGAAAAGATGCGCGTCACCGGCCCGATCTCGACGATCCGCCCCAAATACATCACAGCGACGCGATGGCTGATGTGCCGCACGACGGCGAGGTCGTGCGATACGAACAGGTAGGCGTAGCCGGCCTGTTCCTGCAGATCGCCCAGCAGATTGAGCACCTGGGCCTGCACCGAGACATCCAGGGCCGAGACCGGCTCATCCAGCACGATCAGCTGCGGCTCGGGTGCCAGGGCCCGGGCAATCCCGATGCGCTGGCGCTGGCCACCGGAGAACTCATGGGCGCGGCGATTGATCACATCGCTCGGCAATCCGACGCGCGACAGCAGGGCCTCGACGCGCGTCACGACATCATCGCCCTGGGCCAAGCGGAAATTCCGGATGGGCTCGGCCAGGATCCGGCCGACCGACAGGCGCGGGTTCAGAGAGGCGAACGGATCCTGGAAGACCATCTGCAAATTGCGCCGGAGCGGACGCAGGGTGCGCGGCGAGAGTTTCTCGATGGGCGTGCCGAACAGCCGGATCTGGCCAGCCGTCGGTTCGATCAGCTTCAGGCACAGCCGCGCCAAGGTGGACTTGCCCGATCCGGACTCGCCGACCAGCCCCAATGTCTCGCCGCGGCGGATCGAGAAGTCGACACCATCGACAGCACGAAGGCTCTTCTTGCTGCGTCCGAACCATGAGCGTGCGACGGGGAACGACTTGGCCAGCCCCGACACGTCGAGAACCGTCTCGGTCTTCGGTGGTGCGTGCTGCATCATGATGCCTGCCGGGTGATCGCGGCGTGATGGCACGCCACGCTGTGGCCCGATGTGCCGTGTGGCCGCAGAACCGGTGCCTCGGTGCGGCAGCGGGTGGTCGCGGCTGCGCAGCGCGGTGCGAAGGCGCAGC
>DATEIF010000587.1:0-5890 GCA_035279205.1 Vineibacter sp. | reverse complement strand
ATTGATGCTAGCTCTGCTCCCATCGCCGCGCGTCATCGCAATACTCACCTCCTGATGGTCGCTATCCAACCCGCCACGACGTCCGGCAGCCTTCGCGCCTGGATGCTGGTCCATAAATGGACCAGCCTGGTGTCGACGGCGTTCCTGCTGATGCTATGCATCACCGGCTTGCCGCTGATCTTCAAGGAGGAGATCCAGCACGCGATCGACCCGCCACCCGTTCTCGCGCCGCCGACATCAGGCACGAGGGTCGCCGCCGATGCCATCGCTGCCAGCGCACTGGCAGCCCGCCCGGGTGAAGCGATGGTCGCCCTGTGGTTCCAGTACGACGGCAGAGTCATTGTCGCGCAGTCGGCGACCCCCGCTACGCCGGCGCCGCGCCCGAGCACGCCCCAAGCGTTCGACTGGCATTCCGGACAGTCCCTCGGACCGCCGCGGGCGGAATCGAGCGGCTTCATGCTGGTGGTGGAGAAACTCCACACCGAGCTTTTCGCTGGGTTGCCCGGTGCGTTGTTCCTGGGCGTGATGGGCCTGATGCTGGTCGTGGCGGTGGTGTCGGGCGTGATGCTGTACGCGCCCTTCATGCGCCGGCTCGATTTCGGCACCGTGCGCCAAGGTGGCAGTGCACGGTTGAAATGGCTCGACCTGCACAATCTGCTCGGCGTCGTCACTGTGATGTGGACTCTGGTCGTCGGCGTCACCGGCATCATCAACACGTTCCATGATGTCGCCGCCGCCGCCGTGCGCGAAAACTTCCTCGACCTCGCCGCCTCGTATCGCAATGCCCCGCGACCGAAGCACCTCACATCGATCGATGCCGCGATCGCGACGGCGCGTGCAGCCGTGCCCGACGGAACGCTGCAGTCCGTCTGGTTTCCAGGCACACGGTTCAGCACGCCGCAGCACTATGCCGTCTTCCAGCATGGAACGACGCCGCTCACCAAGCGCATGCTGTACGTGGCGCTGATCGATGCCGAGACGGGAAAGCTGACCGACGTGCCCGACATGCCGTGGTACGCCAAGGCGCTGTTTGTCTCCCAGCCGTTGCATTTCGGCGACTATGGCGGCTTGCCGTTGAAGATCATCTGGGCACTGCTCGACATCATGACGATCGTGGTGTTGGGCAGCGGCCTCTACCTCTGGCTCGGTCGGGGACGTTTCAGCCGCCCGTAGTCGAGCCGGAGGCCGGCGTATCCGAATCCTCAGGCACCCGGTTCCGCGAGCAATGTACGGATCGCGGCTTCCGTCTCCGCGTAGGCGCCCTCGCCGAAATGCTTCAGCATGATGCGGCCGCGGCGGTCGATCAGATAGACGGCCGGCCAGTATTCGTTGTCGAAGGCCTTCCACGTGGCATAGCGATTATCCTGGGCCACAGTATAGGTGATAGCGAGCCGGCGCATCGCGGTCTGCACGTTGGCCGTCGGACGCTCATGGGCGAACTCCGGCGTGTGCACGCCGACGACGACCAGGCCCTGGTCCTTGTAGGTCGCGTGCCACTGCTTCACGTAGGGCAGCGTGCGCAGGCAGTTGATGCAGGAGTAGGTCCAGAAATCGACCAGCACGACCTTGCCGCGCAGGCCGGCCATCGTGAGCGGCTCGCCGTTGAGCCAGGTGTCGATGCCGGTGAAGTCCGGCGCCGGACCGTAGTCGTGCACGCCGGGATTGCCGGCCCGTGCCAGGACGACGGGCGTGGCGGCAGCAAGCAGCACGGCGCCAAGAGCGGTACGGCGCGATATCGTGGTCATGGTCATAGCCCTAAACGTGCGGTGGGATAGAAATCCGACAGCCAGACCGTGATCAGGCCGTCGTACTGGTAGTGCATGGCAACGGCGACCAGGATCACCAGCACGCCGAAGGCCTGCTGCACGCGGTGCGCGTGCCGGGCCACCGGCCCGACCCGGGTCGACACGTACTGGCCGCCATAGGCGATACCCAGCAGCGGGATGCTGGCGCCGATGGCGTAGGCGGTGAGCAGCGCAGCCGCGCGTGCCAGGTTGGTCGTCGTTGCGATCAAGGTCAGGATCGAGGCCAGCACCGGCCCGGCGCACGGCGTCCACAGCACGCCCAGCGTCGCACCCAGCACCAGGCCGCCGAAGTTGCCGGATCCCGCCCGTGCTGCGATCGCATGGGCGTGGCCGAGCGGACCGCTGAGGCGCGCCATCAGCCACGTGAAGGGATACGACCACACCATCAGCACGCCGAAGATGACCAGCATGACGACCGCGGCGTTGCGCAGGATCTCCTGGTCGAGGCCCAGTGCGTCTGCAGCAGCGCCGAACACCAGGGCGACCAGTGCGAAGCTCAGCGCGAAGCCGGCGGCGATGAACAGCGGACGGCTGCGGCGGGTCTGCCCGATCGAGCCGCCGAGGATGATCGGCAGCATCGGCAGGACGCAGGGCGCACCGACGGTCAGCACGCCCGCGAGCAGCGCCAGGAGAATCTCGACCATGTGTTCTTTGGCGATGTGGTGGGTAATCCCTGGGAGCGCGGGCGTCCCGCCCGCATCAAGGCGAAGCTGTGCTTTCGCCTGACATGAGCGGGCCAGAGGCCCGCGCTCCCAGGCGGACTATTGAGCGGCTGCCGCCACGCGGCGCCAGATCTGGGTCTTTCCCGTCTCCGGCGTGCCGACATAGGCATGGATCTTGAGCTGATCGGTGCCCTGCAGCGACATCAGGCAATCGAAGTTCTTGCCGGTCTCGCGATTGAGGATGTGACCCTGCCACTGGCCGTTGGCCGGCTTGAAGTCGCTCAGGATCTTCATTCCCATCGGGGAGGGTCCGTCGGCCATCGTCTTGCCGGGATCGGACATCGACCGGTTGGCGATCACCTTGACCACGGTGCCGCACAGCGCCGCACCACAGGGTGCGATCTCGATTTCGAGGTTGCCGCTTTCGGTCAGCCAGCGTCCCCGCTCGGGTGCGGATTGAGGAGACTGCGCCATCGCGGGCAGCGACAGCAGGCCAGCGGCCACGACCGTGGACAGGATCAAGCTTCCGTGAAGATGAGGGCCGCGCATGCTAGTCTCCATGGGTTGGTGCGGTTCCAGGAGTGTTGCTGGCGCGTGTATCTGGGCGATGTCCAAAACACGGCCCTTTCGCCTCGTATCGTGTCCCATACGGGCTCAGATACATTGAGATACAAGAAAAGCGGCACAGGCCCTGTAGAATGGGCTAGGACGTCGGGCGCATGCAGCGGCGCGACCACATCCTGATCGTCGATGACGACCGCGAGATCCGCGGGCTGCTGACGCAGTATCTCGAGAAGAACGGCTGCCGCGCCACGGCGGTGGCGGACGGACGGCAGATGCGCGCCGCGCTGGCGGACGGCACGGTCGATATGATCGTGCTGGACCTGATGCTGCAGGGCGAGGACGGCCTGGCATTGTGCCGTGATCTGCGTGCCGGCGCATCGGGCTCCACGCCGATCCTCATCCTCACCGCGCGCGATGAGGACACCGATCGCATCGTCGGACTGGAGCTGGGCGCCGACGATTACGTGACCAAGCCGTTCGTCGCGCGCGAACTGCTGGCCCGCATCAAGGCCGTGCTGCGGCGCACCCGCATGCTGCCGCCCAACCTGCGCGCGCCGACGGAGACGAGCCGCCTCGTTGTCTTCGGCGACTGGTCGCTGGATACGACGCAACGTCACCTGATCGACGCCACCGGCACCATGGTTGCCCTGAGCGGCGCCGAATATCGCCTGCTGCGCGTCTTCCTCGACCACGCGCAGCGTGTGCTGAGCCGCGACCAGCTGCTGGACCTGACGCAGGGACGCGAAGCCGAGGCTTTCGACCGCTCGATCGACCTCCTTGTCAGCCGGCTGCGCCAGCGATTGCGCGACGATGCTCGCGAGCCGCAATACATCAAGACCGTACGCAACGAAGGCTACGTGTTCTGCGCCGCTGTCGCACCACGCGGTGCGCCGCCATGACCCGCCTCTGGCCGCGCTCCCTGTTCGGTCGCCTGGCGCTGATCCTGTTCGTCGGCCTGGCGGTGGCGCACGGACTCACCTTCTGGCTGGTCATGCAGGAGCGCGGGCAAACGTCATGGCTGATGATGATGTCCTATCTCGCCAAGGACATCGCCACGTCGGTGGCCATCCTCGATCGCCTACCGGCCGATGAACGCGCGGCCTGGCTCGATCGATTGGAGCGGCGCAACTACAGCTACGCGATCGGCGCCAAGCCGGATGGCGCGCCGGCTGATGATGCCACCGCGCAGCAGGTGGTGCAGGCCGTGGCCACTGCACTGGGGCCCGGCTATACCGTCAGCGCGACGCAAGCCACGGATGGCGCCAGCCTGCTGCGACTGCACCTCGCCCTGACGGACCACACGCCGCTCACCATCACGCTATCGGCACCGGCAATGGCGATCTCGGCGTGGGTGTTCGCTGTTCTGGCGCTTCAGCTGGCTCTGCTGGCTGCGGCCACATGGTTTGCCGTGCGCCTGGCAACACGGCCGCTGGCGCAGCTGGCGCGCGCCTCCGACAGGCTGGGGCCGGCGCTGCAGGGACCGCTCCTGCCGGAAGACGGGCCGCGGGAAGTCGCGCGCGCCGCCACCGCTTTCAACGCCATGCAGCGCCGCATCGCCGGGCATCTGGGCGAACGCATGCGCATCCTGGCCGCCGTGTCGCACGACCTGCAGACGCCGATCACCCGCATGCGCCTGCGCGCGGAGCTGCTGGACAGCACCGAACTGCGCGACAAGCTGAACGCCGACCTCGACGTCATGCAGACGCTGGTGCGCGAAGGCATCGCCTATGCCCGCAGCGCACACGGTGAGGCCGAACGGCCGTGCCGCGTCGACCTCGATGCGCTGCTCGACAGCCTGGCCTGCGACTACCGCGACGCCGGTCAGACGATCCGCGTCCGCGGCCGGATCGACCACCCCGTCCTCACGCGGCCACAAGCGGTCCGCCGCATCGTCGTCAATCTTCTCGACAACGCGCTGAAATTTGCACGGGATGTCGAAATCCACATCGAGCAGACGCCGCGCGATATCATTGCCGTCACGGTCTGCGATCGCGGTCCGGGGATCGATCCCGCCGAGCTCGCGGCCGTGCTGCAGCCGTTCTATCGCCTCGACCGATCGCGCAATCGCGATACCGGCGGTACTGGCCTGGGCCTGGCCATCGCCAGCGAGCTTGCATTGCTGCTGGGCGGACGCCTGACGCTCGCCAATCGCGACGGCGGCGGACTTGCGGCGCGTTTTACGCTGCCTGCCTTTGAGCGAAATGCCTAGCCGCGATGCAATGGATACAAATGAGCACCGGCTCGTCAGCTTCCCCAAAACAGTATAGGTAGGGTGGACGTCAGGAACGACCGAGGACGCACCGCGATGAGCTGGCAGCCGGAACTGGACGAATTGAAGCGCCGCCAGGCGCTGGTGGCACGCATGGGCGGGCCCGACAAGGTCAAGCGCCAGCACGACGGTGGACGGCTAACGGTGCGTGAGCGCATCGACCGGTTGCTCGACCCTGGTTCATTCCGCGAGTTCGGCAGCATTGCCGGCATGGCGACCTACGACGGCAAGAACGACCTCTCGGATCTCGTCGCATCGAACTCGGTGACCGGACGCGGCACCATCGACGGCCGGCCGGTGGCCGTCTCGGGCGACGACTTCACGGTGCGCGGCGGCTCGGCCGATGCGACGATCAAGGAGAAGAACCTGCTGGTCGAGCGCATGGCCTACGAGTACCGCATGCCGCTCATCCGTCTGATCGAAGGCTCCGGCGGCGGCGGCTCGGTGAAGACCATCGAGACCACGGGTCGCGCCAACGTGCCGGGCGTCATCGGCTTCGACGTCGTAGCGGCCAACATGGGCGCCGTGCCGGTAGTGGCGCTGGGGCTGGGCTCGGTGGCGGGACTCGGTGCGGCGCGCCTGGCGGCGGC
>DATEIF010000586.1:0-4895 GCA_035279205.1 Vineibacter sp. | reverse complement strand
CGCGCGTTCATCTCGTCTTTGCCTCGCTCTGTGCCTCGCTGCCTCTGTGGTTGATCTTTCTTTCGTCTTTCTCTGTGTGCTCTGTGCTCTTCGTGGTTAAATCTTCCTCTTCATACCGCCCCCGATAGTTCCGTATGGAACTTGACGACACTTGCGCGCCTTGGTCAAGTTGCCCGGCAGCGGCGGGGGTGGCGATGCGGATCGCGGACATGAACTGGATGCAGGTCGAGGCGCGCGTGAAGCACGACGACCGCTGCGTGCTGCCGATCGGCAGCGTCGAGCAGCACGCCTATCTCAGCCTGTGCGTCGACATGATCCTGTCGGAGAAGGTCGCGGTGGACGCGGCGGAGCCGCTTGGCGTACCGGTCTATCCGGCGGTGCCGTTCGGGCTGACGCCGTATTTTGCCGATTTTCCCGGCACCGTGACCCTGCGGCTGTCGACCTATGCGGCGCTGATCGAGGATATCCTGGAGAGCCTGTACCAGTCGGGCTTTCGCCGCATCGTGGTCGTGAACGGCCACGGCGGAAACGGTCCGATCCAGGGCTTTTTCAAGGAATGGATGGGACGCCGCCGCGATGCCCGGGTCAAGCTGCACAACTGGTGGAATGCCCCCAAGACCTGGGCCAAGGTGCAGGCGATCGACCCGGCCGCCTCGCATGCCAGCTGGATGGAGAACTTCCCCTGGACGCGGGTGCCGGGCGTGAAACCGCCGCAGGCAGCCAAGCCCGCGATCGATATGAGACGGATGCAGACAGCGAACCCGGCGGAGGTGCGCGCGTTGATCGGCGACGGTAACTTCCACGGCCGTTACGAACGCCCCGACGACGAGGTGCTGGCGCTGTGGCAGGTCGCCGTCGAGGAAACGCGCACCATCATCGAGGAGGATTGGCCGTAGGCCTCTGTCATGCTCGGTATGACGCGACGCGCATGCCAAACCCTTCTCCCCGCGCAGGCGGGGAGAAGGTGGCGCGAAGCGCCGGATGAGGGGCTCTGTCATGGCCTCTCGCCGAAGCCGCCAATGAGACTCTGCGATGATGGCCGCTCGCGGGCGAACGACGTGAAGCCCCTCATCCGCCCCTTCGGGGCACCTTCTCCCCGCCTCCGCGGGGAGAAGGGCTGACGCCATGCTCGGCTTCCTGATCCAGCGCTTCCTGCAGGCCATCGTGGTGCTGGTGGTGATCGCGGGCCTGGTCTTTGTCGGCGTGTTCGCCATCGGCAATCCGATCGACGTGCTGATCTCGCCTGACGTCACCCAGCAGATCCGCCTCGATACCATCGCCCGCTATGGCCTCGACCAGCCGCTGTGGCAGCAGTACCTCGCCTTCCTGGGCCGCCTGGCGCATGGCGATTTCGGCCGCTCGTTTGTGTTCAACATGCCGGTGCTCGACCTGATCCTGTCGCGGCTGCCGGCGACGCTGGAGCTGACCTTGGCGGCGGTGATCGGCGCCACGGTGCTCGGCGTGCCGCTCGGCATGTTCGCGGGCTACCGGCCCGACAGTCCGTTGTCGCGGCTGCTGATGGGCCTGTCGATCCTCGGCTTCTCGGTGCCGACCTTCTGGATCGGCCTGGTGCTGATCCTGGTGTTTGCCGTGACGCTGGGCTGGCTGCCGGCCGGCGGCCGGGGCGAGACGGCGCCCCTGTTCGGCGTCGAGTGGAGCTTTCTCACCTGGGACGGGCTGCAGCATCTGCTGCTGCCGGCGATCAACCTGTCGCTGTTCAAGCTGGCGATGATGATGCGGCTGGCGCGCGCCGGCACGCGGGAGATCGTGCTGACCGACACGGTGAAGTTCGCGCGCGCCTCGGGCCAGTCGGAATGGACCATCCTGCGCCACCACGTGCTGCCGCTGATATCGATTCCGATCGTGACCGTGTTCGGGCTGGAGTTCGGCTCGACGCTCGCTTTCGCCGTGGTGACCGAGACCATCTTCTCGTGGCCGGGGCTGGGCAAGCTGATCATCGAGTCGATCCAGAGCCTGGACCGCCCGGTCATGGTGGCCTACCTGATGCTGGTGGCCTTCCTGTTCATCGTTATCAACTTCCTGATCGACATCGCCTACGCAGCGCTCGATCCGCGCATCCGGGCGAGGCGGTGATGGGCTTGGTTGTCTCCGAGAGCAGACCATCCTCCCCACGACAGTGGGGAGGTGCCCCGAAGGGGCGGAGGGGAGCCGACGTGGTCTGGGTAACTGAGACCACGTGGGCTCCCCTTCCGGCCTTCGGCCACCTTCCCCGCAAGCGGGGAAGGAAAGAGCCATGAACCGGGACGCCCCCCTCTTCCGGCTGTGGGCCGAATTCCGCGACAACCGCATCGCGGTGGCGGCGCTGGTCGTCATCGTCATCATCGCCGTGCTGGCCCTCTTCGCGCCGCTGATCACGCCGCAGGATCCCTACAACCTCGCCAAGCTGGTCCTGTCGGACGCGCGGCGGCCGCCCGGCGCGATCGGCAGCGGCGGCTACGTGCACTGGCTGGGCACCGACGCACAGGGCCGCGACCTCTTCTCGGCGATCCTCTACGGCCTACGCATCTCGGTGCTGATCGGCATCGCCGCCGGCGCCGTGGCGTTCGTGGTCGGCGCCACGATGGGCGCGCTCGCGGCCTTCGCCGGCGGGCGCACCGAGATGCTGATCATGCGCTTCGTCGACCTGCAGCTGTCGTTCCCGGCGATCCTGCTGGCCCTGGTCCTGTCGGCGCTGCTGGGCCAGGGGCGCCTGCAGATGATCGCGGCGCTGGCGGTGGCGCAGTACGCCTATTTCGCGCGCACCGCGCACGGCGCCGCCGCCACCGAGCGGGCCAAGGACTATGTCGAGGCGGCGCTGTCGACACCGCTGCCGGCGCGCTCGGTGCTGTTCCGTCACATCCTGCCCAACTGCCTGCCGCCGCTGATCGTGGTGGCCACGGTGCAGGTGGCAAACTCGATTGCGCTCGAGGCCACGCTGTCGTTCCTCGGGCTGGGCCTGCCGGTCACCGAGCCGTCGCTCGGCATGCTGATCGCCAACGGCTTTCAGTATCTGCTGTCGGGCCGCTACTGGATCTCGATCTATCCCGGCATCGCGCTGATCATCCTGATCGTCGCCATCAACCTGGTGGGCGACCAGATCCGCGACCAGCTCAACCCGCGGCTCAAGCGATGAGCGCGGGCCTGCATGACCTCCGGTCGTCAATCGAACGGGACCTCATCCTGAGGAGGCCGTGCGTCAGCACGGCCGTCTCGAAGGATGGGCAACACACGTGGTGCGATGGCCCACCCTTCGAGACGCGTCGCTACGCGACGCTCCTCAGGGTGAGGTGGTGACGATGAGCGCCCCCGTCCTTGCCGTGCGCGATCTGGCGACGCACTTTTTCACCCGCGCCGGCGTCATGAAGGCGGTCGACGGTGTTTCCTTCGATCTCGATGCCGGCGAGATCCTGGGCCTGGTCGGCGAATCGGGATCGGGCAAGAGCGTCACCGGCTATTCGCTGCTGGGCCTGATCGATCCGCCGGGGCGCATCGTCGCGGGCTCGGTCCGGCTACGCGATCAGGAGCTGATCGGCCTGCCGCCGGCGGCGCTGCGCGACTTGCGCGGGCGGCGGCTGGCGATGGTGTTCCAGGATCCGATGACGACCTTGAACCCGGTGCTCACCATCGCCACTCAGATCCACTTGGCGATCGCCGCCCACGAGCGCGTCTCGGCACGCGCCGCCCGCGCCCGCGCCACCGAGGTGCTGGCGCGCGTGGGCATACCGGATGCGGCCCGCCGGCTTGATGCCTACCCGCACCAGTTCTCCGGCGGCATGCGCCAGCGCGTGGCGATCGCGGTGGCGCTGTTGAACCGACCCGATGTGATCGTGGCCGATGAGCCAACCACGGCGCTCGACGTCTCGATCCAGGCGCAGATCCTGGCCGAGATGAAGTCGCTGGTGCGTGATCTGGGCACGGCGCTGATCTGGATCAGCCACGATCTTGCCGTGGTGTCCGCATTGGCCAGCCGCATCCTGGTGATGTACGCCGGGCGCATCGTCGAGCACGGCCCGACCGCCACCGTGCTGCGCGCGCCGCGCCATCCCTATACCGGTGGGCTGCTCGACTCGCTGCCGGCGCGCGCGGCACCCGGACAGCCGCTGCAGCAGATCCCGGGACTGCCGCCGACGCTGGCGGCGCTGCCTCATGGATGCGCCTTCCATCCACGCTGTGCGAGGGCCGACGTGGCCTGTCAGACGGCGCCAGAAATCACATCGGCCGACGCGCGCGGCTGGCGCTGCCATCATCCGCTGGGCGCGCCATCATGAGCACGCCCTTCATCACTGTGGCGTCGGTCAGCAAGCGCTTCGATCCGCAGCTGTCGCTGGGCGATCACATCGCCGGCGCGCTGGGCGGCGCGGTCGAGACGCGGGCCGTGCGCGCCGTGCAGGACGTGTCGCTCGAACTGGTGCGCGGCGAGGTGCTGGGGCTGGTCGGCGAGTCGGGCTGCGGCAAGAGCACCTTGGGCCGCATGATCGCCGGCATCCTGCCGCCGACGGCCGGCGCCGTCGCCATCGATGGCGCGCCCGTGATGGTGGGACGCCGGCCGGCACGCAAGCGCACCACGCGCGTGCAGATGATCTTCCAGGACCCCTACGCCTCGCTCGATCCGCGCATGCGCGTGGGCGACGCGCTGGCCGAGGGCCCCGTTGTCCATCGCCTGGTGACCCGGCCGGAGGCACCCGCCTATGTCGCCGGCTGGCTGCGCAAGGTCGGACTCGACGCCGATGCCGCACAGCGCTACCCGCACCAATTCTCGGGTGGCCAGCGCCAGCGCATCGCCATCGCACGGGCGCTCGCCATGCGACCCGATGTCCTGGTCTGCGACGAGCCGGTAGCCTCGCTTGACGTGTCGATTCAGGCGCAGGTGCTGAACCTGTTCCTGGCGCTGCGCC